>JANWIU010000013.1 GCA_025449725.1 Pseudobdellovibrio sp. | reverse complement strand
GGCGCAAAAATGGAAGAAATGAAGTACGATATGTGCGGCGGAGCTGCGGTTATCGGTACTATGCTGGCGATTTCTCAATTGAAACTTAAAATTAATGCAATCGCTTATGTACCGGCGACCGAAAACTTGGTTAACGGCAGCGCCACTAAAC
The DNA here is from genome assembly GCA_025449725.1 of Pseudobdellovibrio sp. Lineage (GTDB taxonomy): Bacteria > Bdellovibrionota > Bdellovibrionia > Bdellovibrionales > Bdellovibrionaceae > Pseudobdellovibrio. The sequence continues at coordinate 7,334 of JANWIU010000013.1, read as the reverse complement.
CGGGTGATGTGCACACAGCACGTAACGGAAAAACTTTTGAAATTAATAATACGGATGCTGAAGGCCGTTTGATTCTGTCAGATGCTTTAGTTTACGCTTCTGAACAAAAACCGGCTGTCATCGTTGATGCAGCAACATTAACCGGCGCTATGGTTGTAGCCTTGGGTAATGTCCACACCGGTTACTTCACTCGTAACGGTGGTTTGAAATCAAAAATCGAAAAGGCAGGCGGCGTTTCCGGTGAATTAGTATGGAACATGCCACTGACAGATGCTCATGCTAAAGATATGAAAGGTACGTTTGCGGATCTTTCAAATATTTCAAGTGCAGGCGGTGCGGGTTCAGCAACAGCTGCAGCGTTCTTAGAACAATTTGTTGATGCTGACATTCCATGGGCTCACTTTGATGTTGCCGGCACAGCTTGGGCTTGCGGTAACCGTTTAAGCTACTGTTCACCAAAAGGTGCTACAGGAGTCATGGTTCGCACATTTGTTGAAATTGCAAAACAGTACGCTTAATTCTTAAAAGTAATTATTGAAGGCGCGAATTTTTTCTAAAGATGTTCGCGCCGATTGCGATAACGATCAATGATCCGGAAATCCATTTCACACCCGTCACGTAGCCTGTCCAAACAGGAAAGCTCTTTAAATATCCACTGAGAAAAAGATAAATAACTGACGTTTCTAAAATATCAAAAACAGTCGGTATAAAAACAAAGATTAAGTATTTTTCCGGTAAAAATCTTTTGGCGAACAGAAGTAGCAACCAGGTATACGCCGGAATATAAACAAAAAGATCAACCAGTGCGATTAGCTTGTAATTCTCTGTACCGCTGGAGCCAAGGGAAGCGAAGTAAGCCAACGCTTCTTCATGGCTGTAATATAATTTTGTATCTAAAATGTGACTGGCGCCTAAATACATAAGCAGCGCTGTTGAAAGAATTAAAAGCGCCGCTGCTAAAATTTCAAACCTGTATTTAGAATTCAAGAACAACCGGTGGCTGATCATTTACTGAAGCCGGTGAGCGGTCGAAGGTTATGTGTTTAATTCCGCCGCCGTAAGAAGTGTGAATGTCGACCTGAACCAGCACCCAAGTGGTCGGCCAGACATCTGCGACATTTTGCAGGGATATAACCGTATTTCCGGGTAAGACATAAGATTTATTTTGAGGATTATCAGCTAACAGCTTACCAACAGGAATTACGGCAGGAGCTATTTCTGAAGAATCAATACCCGGTTCACAGGGAATTGAAACAAGCAAGCGCGTTGGTTCCCCTCCAACTGAAACGCCTTCAGACGCAAATATGAATTCGATATTGTTAACTTCCTTACAAAGGCTGGTTGAAAAGTCTCTTAATTCAATTTTTTTAATTCCGATAAGAGTTGGATGAACCTTGATCCGGTTCAATATTTCATTTCTGAGTTCCGGAATGCCCAAATTAGAAATCTGCATTAGTGATCCTGCGTTTGCAGGATCGCGCTGTGATTTCTGAGCTGTGTAATTGGTCACAACTGCAGCCAAACCGAAGCAAAAGCCCATGCCAAGAAGAGTGATAATTTTAATTTGATTTTTCACTGTATTTCCTCTTTAAGTCTGTTTCAGATTACCATGATTTGAATCATTGAAAGAGTCCTGATCGTTTTAAATCCACTCTCTCTGACTTTGGTTGAGAACAGCTTAAATAGAGCCGCAGGTTGCCTTCTTGTAGTTCTTAAATTGGATATCCATTTGCTGAGCTTCCAGACCAATGGCCAGTAACCCCAGCTTTGCGGACCATCCATAGACGTTCTCTCTCGGACAGCTGGTGCGGTCGGTGTAAAGATCGGTGACGCAAAGACGTTTGTAAACGGCTCCGGGGGAATTCAAACTCTCAGTTGAAGATTTTTCGGCGTGAGTGCGCAAAAACCCGCCCGCTAAGTCGCAACCGATCATATAAATGACCGGTTCTGCGGAAGCTTTGTCTGCAGTTACAATCGAGGGAACACCTTCCTGAATAATGACGGTCTCGATGACCTTTCCGCCTTTTGCGGCTTTCATTTTTTTTCTGGCGTTGTAGGTCCACTCTTTGATTTCGCTGGCCGTATTTACTTTAATGACTCCAAGACCGTAAGTGCCGGCATTGTTTTTTACAAAACAAAACGGCTCTTGTGAAATGTTCTGCTCTTTATATTTTTTACGGATCGTTTCTAGAAACGCATCAACCTGACTGGCCAGATGATCACGGCTAACATCACTGTTAACGTCGAATTCAGCAAATTCTTCTGTTTCAACCCGTAATAAAAACGGATCAACTTTAATAATACCGGCGAACTGATTTACCAAATCGTTGTAATTCAAAAAATAGCGGGATTTTTTACGCTGATACCAGCCCAGCTCACGTGGTGGATTCATTGGAATCACCGATTGCTTGCCCCACTCTTCAAGAGCTAACGAAAAGTCGTTATTGCAAATAACCAAATCAGGCCCGAACTCTTTAACCCAAGGTGAGTCTTCGTAGCCATTACCAAACTGCAATTGGCGGCCGGTAACTGATTCCATTGTCAGCACTTCATCTAACTGGCGTGGAAACGCCAGGCGCACCTGAAACCCGCCCTGGGTCAGCAGTTCAGCGATCGTTCCAACATTTTCAAGGTAATATGGATTCTTTGTATGTTCTTCAGTGATGATTAAAATCTTTTTTACATCTTTTGAGTAATGAATCTCGATGTACCTTTTAAAAAGATCCACTGAGGTTTCTTTATCGGTAGGGCAGATGTTATTGAACCCGGCCGGATAAATATTCGCATCGACGTTGGTAATTTTATAACCTGAATCACGTATATCATAGCTAGAGTAAACGGGGTAAGCCAGTTGCTTTGTCTGCGACTGAAACCAGGTATTGAGTTCCGGAAAATTTTTACAGATTTGCGAATGTACGTATTCGCGAACTTTTGAGCTTTCAGAATTTTCCATTGGCGAGTCTTTCAGTTAACTTACGTTGAGTGTCGTTTGCAAAATTTGAGAAGCGGTTAAAGTTGGTAACCTGGCTTTCGCCTTCCATCTTATAGCGATCAAATTTATTCAACTGGTTGATTAAAGAAATCATCAAATTCTTTTTAAGCTCAGGCGCAAGGGTTGAACTATCAAGCTGGGCCACAAATTTTTTGTAATAAAGAATAAGCAGGTCCGTTGTTTTCTCTGACTCTGTCTGCAAATCACTTTCAATAACATAAACGAAATACTTTTGAACTTCTCCGATAAAAAGCAGCTCGTCTAAAATATGGCGGTCCAAATAAAGATCTGTCTGGTAGTAAAGCGCTTGAAAAATATCCTGCAAATAAATTTTTTGCTGTTTGTAGTCCGCATCTATTTCAGTGCGCACAATTCTGGCCTGATAGTAATTTTCTACCCGAAAGTGATTTTTTATAATCGCCATTCGTAACGAGGTCTTCGTAATGACCTTGCTGTTGGTTTTAAGTAATTCCTGAAAAGCTAAAATGGCCTTCTCAGACTGGTCGGTTCGTTCGTAAATACGGCCAACGTTCAACAGACTTTTTTCATAGATAGGGTCTGCCCCTTCAGCCGGGTCGCGCGCAATGTGCAAAAACATAGGAAGCGCCACTTTATCGTTTCCATTTTTTAATTCCGCTTCAGCGCTGTTAAACATAAGTTCACGCTCTGAAAGCTGCGGCTTAATTTCTTCTACGGGGGGTTTTTCGTCTTTTAAGTTCTCTTGCAAATACGCGCATGACGAAATCCATCCGGCGGCAAGGATTATTCCTAAAGTAATTTTCAAATTGCAGGAGAAAAACATAAAGCTATTCTGACTTAATGTCTCTAATTTGTATACATGATAGTTACGATATGGTCGTAGTTTAAAAGCAATCCGGTCATGTCTTCTGCTTTTTGTTGTTGTTCAAAGCACTTATAAATCCGCAAACCTTTTTTAAACTGTTCTAGACCGGATTTAAGATTATCTGCCAGACTTTTATAGTAATTTTTTAAATCTTGTACACGTGGCGACAAATCCTTGGCCGAAGTTTCATGTTGAGCCCAAACAGGCACACGATTTATGACGACACAGGTTAGATGATATCCCTGCTTAGATATTTCACGACTGAGCTTCTGGGCTTCATTCAGCCGCGAAGAATCGAGTGCGGTTACCAGAATAAATTCTGTAGTCGGGGAGATTAACAGGCGATGACAGTTACTGACATAAGCTTCAAGTGGGCCTTCCCAGCGTTGAACCGCCCGAAAGAACGACGAGAGCTCTTTCATGAACTGTGACCCGGTCAGCATTTCAAGTGCTTTTAAAACCTGCGTCGTGCTTAAGTTGATTATTTTTTTAAAGAAGTTGGGTGCTTCATCGCTTTGCCTGAACCAGCTGGCGACGCCTTCATTAAAAAGCATCGAAATTTTTTCTGGTGCTTTTAAAAAGTTCCATGTGTGCTGCGATGGCGGCGTATCGAGAACAACCAAGTCATAATCACCGGAATTCACATAGCGGTAGAGGCTGATTAAAGAAGTAAATTCCTGTGACCCGCTGAGCTTTCCGGAAAGCTGCTGATAAAGCCTGTTTTCGAGAAGAAGCTGTACATTTGCGTCCTGTGCGGCTGAACGAATAAACCAATCAAAAGTTTTTTGGTGATTGATTACACAGGAAAATAGTTTTCCTTTAGATCCTTCAGGCAAGTGAACCTCATGAATATCACCATCAGGTGTTACGCCAAGAGTTTGCGTCAGCCTTAAGGAAGGATCAATTGTAAGAACTAAAACTTTTTTGCCGTCGCGCGCCCAGCCTGCTGCCAACGAAGCCGCTAGAGTTGTTTTGCCGACACCACCTGAGCCGATGCAAATGACTGTTTTTGTTTCCGGCTTCAGATCCATCATAACACCTTCCCTGGTTCGTCTAGGTGACGGGCGATGGTACTAATTATTTCATCGGCGTGCGGAAGCGTGACGAGCGGTAGTTCTATAAAATTAATTCCTGCGGATTTTAATTTTTCTCGCGACCACGCTTCACTTTCTAAAAGATTTTGCAGAGACATAATGGCTTCCGCAGAAAGACCGGATAGATCACTTACATTCAAAAGAGACATTTTATTTAAGTAAAAATTTGCGGTAATTCCGAATTCATTTTTTAACTGATTATAAAGTTCAATACTTTCCGTTACCGGGAGTTCTTCGGGCAGGCAAACCAAATGAATTTGGGTGAAGCCGGGGTTTCTGATGCATTCATTTATACTTTTAGTTTGCTCGCCCATGGGCCCGAAAGGCACGGCTTCCTGTAATGAGGAGGGCGCCCGTAACATCGATAGAAAATGGCCTGTCGCATAGGAATCAACAACAATTTCGTCGTAGTTCATCACGGGCCCGTGCCGTCGCGGAGACGAGGTCAGTTTGCCAACAACGGCAAGATCCTGAAGGCCAGGGGCTATTTGGATAAGGCTTTTCGTAACCGGATTTTCGATAAATAATCTGTAAAGGCTTTCTATTTTAAGCAAATGAAGTGCATATTCCTTTAGGCAATCGTCGGGAGACCATTGCGCCAGATCAACACCCTGTTTCCAAGGCTTAGGAATGTAGCTAATATTAGGCTGTTTTAAAAAATCCCGGTAAAAACTATGTTCACTTAATTCTGTAAGCAAAACAGCAGCCTTTTTAGAGCTACTTTGAGTGCTTAAATGCTGAGCCAAAGCAGCAGCAAACAGCGATTTGCCTACTCCTCCTTTGCCCGTGATCAAATGCGCCTTTTTTACCATTGCCTTTGCCTAATTTATACTCTAGTTTGCCAGTTCGTATTTTTAAATAAAGTAGCACAATAAGGAGAGTCTGTGAAAGCTCAAATTCAGGTAACCGAAGGACTACAACGCAAACTTAATGTTGAAGTTCCTGCTGAAACGGTCAAAAACGCATTTTCAAAAGTTTACAACGATATTCAAAAACAAGTTGAGATCAAAGGTTTCCGTAAAGGCAAAGCGCCGATTGCAACAATCAAAACGATGTACAAGGACCGCGTTCAAGGTGATGTAGCTCAGGACTTAATTCAGCAACATTATCCGAAAGCTTTAAAAGAACAAAATATTGATCCGATCAATTATCCTGAATTCGAATTTGATGATCCATCAGAATCAAAAGATTTTTCATTTTCTGCAATTTTTGATATTCGCCCTGAAGTGAAATTAACTAAATGGGAAGGTCTGGAAGTTGAAAGAGAAAAATTAGTTCTAGACGAAAAACGCATTCAACAGGTTTTAGACAATGTCCGTAATTCAAAAGCACAACTGGTTGATGTACTTGACCAGCGCCCGGCACAGTTGGGTGACACGGCAGTATTTGATTTTGACGGTTTTGTTGATGGCCAACCTCTTGAAAACGGCGCTGGCCGTGATCAGCAATTAGAATTAGGTTCAAAACAATTCATCGAAGGTTACGAAGAAGGAATCGTTGGAATGAAAGTGGGCGAGAACCGCACATTGAATTTAAAATTCCCGGATCCTTACCATTCTGCAGCTCTTGCAGGTAAGCCTGTTGAATTCAAAGTCACTTTAAAAGGTTTAAAAAAGAAAGAGCTTCCTGAAATTACAGATGAGCTTTTAAAAGAAATCGGCGCAAACCAAACTTTGGCTGAATTCAAAAAAACAGTAGCAGATGATATCGAACAAACTGAAAAGAAACGCATCGATGACGCTTTCAAAAATCGTCTGTTGAAAAAATTAGTGCAAGCTAATCCGGTTGAAGTTCCGGCTTCGTTGCTAAAAGACCAAAAAGCAGCGCTGATTGAAGATTTCAAAAAACGTATGGGCGATCAAGGTATGCAAGAAGCTGACTTCGATGCGTACATTCAAAAATGGGATACTGACTTTTCAAATTCAGCAGCTGAAATGATTCAATCCAGCTTCTTGATCGACAAGTTGGCTCAAGAAAAAGACTTAGGCTGCAAAAAAGAAGATATCGAAGCTAAGTTTGAAGAGTACTCTAAGCAAACGGGCATCGAACTTTCTCGTATTAAAGAATGGTATTCCAAGCCAGAACAAATGAGCCGTCTGACGTACATGATCACAGAAGACAAAGTGGTAAAGCTTTTAACAGAAAAAGCAAAAGTAAAAGAAGTAGACGCAAAAGAATTAAAAGAAGAACAAAACTAAAAAGTGCCGGTCACTTTTTTCTAAGAGAATTTATTATAAAGCCGGGACATTTCCCGGCTTGTTTTGATCAGCAGCTATTCAGTCTATTTCGTCGTAAGTTTGATCCGATATCCGGATTCAAAAGGTGCCAGTCACCCAGAAGCGGGTGCGTTACATGCTTTTTAGAGTGCGCCAGGCCTTTAAGTAGCTAAATGCCTGGTAGGCTT
>JANWIU010000012.1 GCA_025449725.1 Pseudobdellovibrio sp. | reverse complement strand
CGGATTTGTTCAGTTCGTTTTCAGAAGAAATCCAAAAGCAGATTTTGATGCCCTATGAAAATTCTGTTCGTCATGGCGGAAAATTATTTTTACATTCCTTTAAAAAAGAAGGGCATCCTGATATTGAGCTTTTAGAGTTCCAGACTAAGCCCTTTAAAACATCTAGCAGTACGGTGATCAAGCTATTGGCGAAGCCGGATGCGCTGGCTGTAAAAATTTTCGATAAGATCGGAATTCGTTTTGTCACAAAGACCATTTTTGATTCGTTTCAGGTTATTCGGTTTTTGGTAGACGAAAACCTTATTAGCTTTCCGCAAATTATTCCGGATCAATCTTCGAATAATATGTATCCGGTAAAAGAATTTTTAGAAGTGGTTAATAAGCTTGAACAAAAGCATAAGCCGGAACACCGACTGTCTCCTGATAAAATTGACCGCTTACTTTTGAAAAAACTTGAGGCAAATCAAACGGCGTTTCTGGGGCTTTTTCGCAAGGACAATCCCTATTCATCGGAAGACTTTAAGTACATTAAATTTATTTCGCGCCAGTTGATCAAGATCGAAAACGGGGTCGGCGGCAAGCCCTTCAGCTTTTTCTTTCCGTTTGAGATTCAAATTATGGACGAGGGATCATTCAGAAAAATTCAATCGGGAGAGTCGGCGCATTCTTCTTACAAGAGCCGGCAAACCGCAGCTGCTGTTAAGAGGTTATTTCCGGAATGAAGTTTTTGATCTGGATTAGAGCCTTAATGGCCGCATTGATTTTTCCGTTTACGGTTTTAATACTGGGACCAATTATTATTATTTCGAATTTGATTTTCGGAAACACAAAGCTGGACGATAAAATTGTCATGTTGTGGGCTAATACCATCTGCTTCTTAAGCGGAGTAAAAGTTTTAGTCGTGGGGCGGGAAAATATTCCTGCCGGCGGATGCCTGTTTCTTTTTAATCATGCGAGCTTCTTTGATATTTTTGCAATGGCGGCTAAGCTGGAAGGTGTTCGCTTCGGCGCCAAAGCAGAACTATTTAAAATTCCCGTATTTGGCCGCGTAATGAGAATGATCAGAACGCTTCCGATTGCACGTAACAATAGGGAAGAAGTCATAAAAATTTATGAAGAAGCTAAGATTCGATTTGCCCACGGAGAGCAATTTGCATTGTCTCCTGAGGGTGGTCGCTTTTATGATCCTGAGCATCTGTTTCCGTTCAAAGCCGGGCCATTTTTGTTTGCCATGTCTGCGGAAGTGCCGCTGGTTCCTGTGGTGGTAATCGGGGCCTACGAAGCATTGCCGAAGGGAAGTTTTCTTTTTAATAACTTTAAATGGAGCCACACCATTACACTGAAGATCCTTGAGCCCGTTCAAACAGTAGGGTATTCGCCGGATCAACGAAAAGATTTACAAAAAGTTGTCTATGAAAGAATGGATAAACTTTGGCATGAGCGTCGTCGCACTTAGGTGCGTACCGCTTGCCAGTTTTGAGTAAAAATCGGACTTTCCATTTTAATTTTACGAATGCCTGTATCAATTTCAATTTTGATCTTCATAGGATTTGGAGCATCGATTTTTTTAACTTGCAATTTTTTAGGTGAGAATCCGTATTGAAATTCAATTGCTGATGCCAGTTTGTCGATTTGAATATAATTTTCAAAAGTTTGACCGCCGTCAGTACTGCGGAAATTTCCAACGAATAAAAGTTGATCATTTAAGAAAAATACCGGTCCGTTGTAACTTTCAAATTGCGGAAGCTTCTTCCAGTGTGTGCCGTTTTGAGTGATATAAACTCCGTCTGCAGAAACAAGGCCTTTGTAAGGATTAAACGGGTGAAACGAAACAAAAGAAATTTCTTTTGCGAGAATTTCATCCAGGCTGTAATAAACCTGCTCGTAATCCTTATTCGGCTTCCACCAAACAAAGCCGTGCTCGGCCAGTTTGCTTAGCTGCCAGCTGGCGACGCTTGTCTTTGTAGTTTGAACGCGGCTCCAGAGGGGAATCTTCTGAGAATTTGAAGCGATTATTCCCACTTGAGGCGGAGTGATAAGTCCCGTGACGTCATTCATCGGAATTTTTTTATTCGCCTTGGTGATGACCTGATCAAACTCGCGTTTTTTAATCGGCTGCCACTCTCCATTTGCAAAAATAAAAGAGGCGAAATCAAATTTTGTAATGATTTCTGAAAGGCTGACAAAACCGCGGTAACTTTGATAACGAATAAGTGCAAACGAACCTTGAAATTTTACAACTTCAAATGCTGTACCCAGTGGAATAGTTGTTAAGACCGGCGCTTTGTCTTCGGCTCTGGTTTTGATGTAAGTGTCTTTCAACGCCATCGCAAGGCCCGTGTCATAAGCGTCGCCGTGTACGCTTGCTATCGCAACTTTTTGAGAGACGCTGTACTTTTCGTTATAAACTGAAAGAGTTTTGGTGCTGGCACTTAGAACCCGCAACCGTTCGTTTGTAATATTATCTATGACATATTTTGAAAGGTGAGTGGCGAAGAGAGGTTTTAACTCATCCTCATCGAAGTATATTTTGTTCCACTTGTAGTACTTGTTAACCGAGCTTTCTGATTTAACCAGCTGCTTTTTCAACTTCTCAAGGGTGGTCGAGCCGGATGGGAAAAGGCTTGTAGCCGACTTAAAAAAGGGCACTTGCTCCGGTTTTTTAACGTAATAATTGGGTTCTATGGCGGCGGAAGCCGTTCCAGCGTTTAATAAAATAGCGATGAGCATGACTGAGAGCATCTAAGACTATTCTCAGAGGGGAATTCCCTGCAATCAAGGCTAGTTCTTTGCTATATTGTGATGTTTTTAAATGCTGATATGTTTTGCAAGTTTGCAGGTGACTGGCACTTTTTGAATCCGTTATTCGGATTAGGTTTAAGGAGATTGGTAAATGGATCTTAGTTCGATTAAAAAAATCGGTGTAATTGGCGCGGGACAGATGGGAAATGGCATTGCGCAGGTAGCAGGTACCGCAGGATTTGATGTTGTGATGTTTGATATTTCAAGCGCGTCTTTGGATAAAGGTCTAGGTGCAATTGCGGGAAGCTGTGATCGCATGATTAAAAAAGCCACGATGACTGAAGATCAAAAAAAGCAGTTGCTTGGAAAAATCAAGGCAACGACACAATTGAAAGATCTTTCTGATTGCGATTTCGTTGTTGAGGCGGCGACTGAAAACATCGAGCTTAAGTTGAATCTATTTAAGCAACTTGATGAAATCGTTAAGAAAGACGCGATTCTTACAAGCAATACTTCTTCTATTTCAATTACAAAAATTGCTTCCGTTACTTCACGGCCTTCGCAAGTTGCGGGAATGCATTTTATGAATCCGGTACCGCTTATGCAATTAGTGGAAGGTATCAAGGGTCTGCAAACTTCTGATGAAACCTTTAAAACCACAAAGGCCTTGGCTGAAAAACTGGGTAAAGTTTTTGTAGAATCTGTTAAAGACATGCCGGGATTTATCGTAAACCGGGTATTGATGCCGATGATTAACGAAGCGATCTATACGCTTCACGAAGGCATCGCCAGCGTTGAAAGCATTGATCAGGCAATGAAGCTTGGAACGAATCAACCGATGGGGCCATTGACTCTTGCTGATTTTATCGGGCTAGACACCTGCCTTGCTATCATGAATGTGTTGCATGAAGGGCTGGGGGATTCCAAGTATCGTCCGTGTCCATTGTTAGTAAAGTATGTGGAGGCCGGATGGCTGGGAAGAAAAACAGGCCGTGGATTTTACAATTACGCGAAGTAGGTGAATATGCCATTTGAATATCAGAATATTAAATTAGAAACTAAAGAAAACGGGATCTGGTTCCTGACCTTGAACCGTCCGGAAGCTTTGAATGCATTAAATTCGGTTTTATTAAATGAAATGGCGGAAGCTTTTCGTTATTTAACAGAGCTGAATTTTGAAGATGCAAAAGCCTTGGTGATTACAGGCAGCGGTGAAAAAGCATTTGTAGCCGGTGCAGACATTAAAGAAATGCTGGATATGAATGAGGATCAGGCTGTGCAATTTGCAAAGCGTGGCCAAAGCATATTTCATGAAATCAGTTTATTGAGAATTCCTGTGATCGCAGCAGTTAACGGCTTTGCACTTGGCGGTGGATTAGAGCTGGCATTGGCTTGTGATTTCATGATCGCAAGCGAAAACGCCAAATTCGGCCTGCCTGAAGTCAGTCTCGGGTTGATACCGGGCTTTGGTGGAACAGTACGCTTATCCCGAGCTGTTGGGATAAGAAAGGCAAGAGAGCTCACTTATTCAGGAGAAATGATCTCCGCAGCGGAAGCATTGCGCCTGGGGCTGGTTAATCATGTTGTTCCGCAAGCAGATCTGGTACCAACCGTTATGAAAAAGCTGGAAATGATTTTGTCACGATCGCCTTTGGCTGTAGCGGAAGCAAAAAAATCTATGAACCAGGCTTATGATTTAGAAACCGAGCAGGCATTAGAAAATGAAGCTCAGATTTTTGGTACGGTGGCAACTTCGGCTGACATGAGAGAAGGAACCAAAGCTTTCGTTGAAAAACGTAAGCCGGTTTTTAAAGGAGAATAATTTTTAAATGAGCGCCACTGAAAAAAAACCGCAGACTAACCAGAATCCCATTCGCATTGTAACAGCCGCTTCACTATTTGACGGACATGATGCCAGCATCAATATCATGCGCAGAATTTTGCAAGAGATGGGTGCTGAAGTTATTCATTTGGGTCACAACAGATCTGTTCAAGATGTGGTTAAGGCTGTTTTACAGGAAGGCGCGCAGGGCGTGTGTATCTCATCTTATCAAGGTGGGCACATGGAATACTTTAAATACCTGAAAGACTTGTTGGTTAAAGCCGGAGCAGGGTACGTAAAAATATTCGGCGGCGGCGGCGGCGTCATTGTTCATGACGAAAAGCGTGACTTGGAAGCTTACGGTATCGCGCAGATCTTTCACCCGGATGACGGGAGACGTTTAGGTCTTGAGGGCATGATCAAAATGATCGTTGAGGCCTGCGACTTCGATGTAATAGAGGTACAAAAAAAGTTTTCCAAATCACAGATATTTGAAAACGATAATGTACCATCTGTTGAAATCGGTTTGGCCTTAACGGCAATTGAAAACGGATTAAAAAATATTAAGTTGGACCAGTTCGGCCTGAGCGGTTTTTCGCGTAAGGCGGAAAAGCCGGTTATTTTAGGTATTACCGGAACGG
>JANWIU010000011.1 GCA_025449725.1 Pseudobdellovibrio sp. | reverse complement strand
TGTTCCAACAGAAATTACAAAAAGAGCAGAGCAACTGCTGAAGGTACACGAAGGATCTGAAGTGGCACCTAAGGAACTGAAAGTTCTTCCGGTTGTAACTAACCAAATGTCTTTGTTCGACCGCGAAGAAGAAGAGAAGAAGCAGAAGTTGATCGATGACGTGAAGAAGTTTTCTGTTCAGAAATCTTCTCCACTGCAGGCCCTCAATAAAATTGCTGAGTGGCAGGATAAATTGAACTAGTGTTTTTTAGGTTCTGAGTCTTTTTGGCCGGCGGTGACTCCGGCATGAGTTCGCCAGTTATAGTCTTCACCTTTTACGATACGGTTATTCCAGTCGTCCCATTTCTTCTTTGGGAGTTTATGAAGGACTTGCCCTTTGTTATCAAAAATATCAGGGTCTTTACCGAATAAGAAGTCAGTTACTTTTTTTACAAAGCTCATTTTATTTCCTCTATTGGAAAGAGCTTAACTAGATTTTTGGATTTGCGCAAATATCAATGATTTCCAAGCCTTTTTCTTCGCCAGGATACTTGTTATTTGTAAGGTGACTGAAGCAGTCTTTAGCAGCTAAGCGGAAGGCTTCTTCTTTAGTGGAAGCAGCTCTTACAATTGTGAAGCTCTTATACTGCTTGGCTTTGAACTGAAAACTGAAGTTTTGGGTCTTAGATGCTGAAAACGCTGTTGTAGCGGATAAAAGCATTATAACGGATAAGATTGTTTTCATAAAAACCTCCAATTGCTACAATTTACATAGCAAGGCAAAGACCAAAAAAACTAGGGTTGTCTCACTTTAAGGCATGCTAAACAGTTGAATTTATTAGGTAAAAATAAGCACTTCTGGCGGGTCTTAAATTAGCTGAAATTTGTTAGACACATGTATGCATAGGCTTAGCTTAATTTAACTATAGATATTCGTTATGGGCTGTGCTAGATTCAGAAGCATAAATACAAGTTCTTTTCAGCGTTGGAAGTCAGGTAGGGTGATGGCTTGACGGTCTTATCTGATATTGTCCCATCTTTTTATAAAGAAATTCTCAGTTCAAAACTCACGAAACTTGAAGTTACAGAAACCAAAGCTACCTGTGATAACTGCTTACGTTCGCGTGATAAGCGTTTTGCATTTCCTTATAAGCCCGATTTGAAGTGCTGCACGTTTCATCCTTATTTGCCGAACTATTCAGTTGGAGCCCTGTTAAGCCGCTTTGAAAAGACTTCTGGAATTTTAAAAATTGAATCGAAAATCAAGAACAGAGAATTCGCTTTACCGATCGGAATTGTGGCCCCTTTTGATTACCAATTTATATTTCTCAATAAAGAAGATGAGCAATTCGGAAATGATGCCGGTTTGCTTTGCCCCTATTATGATACGGGAGCAAACCGTTGTTCTATCTGGAGCAGTCGCGGAGTAGTGTGTACAACATTTTTTTGTAGAAGTGACCAAGGGCAAGCGGGCCTAAAATTCTGGGCGGTACTTAGTGACTATCTCAGTTATGTAGAGATGGCACTGGCTGAAGAGTGTCTGGTGCAGCTTGATTTTTCGCCTCGGGACTTGTCTGATCAATTGTTTTACTTAAATAAACGTGAATTTGATCAAAATGAAGTGGTTCAAACAGCTCTTTCAAAAGAGGAAGATAAAAAAATCTGGAACGGATATGACGATCGTGTCGCTTTTTATAAAAAGTGTTATGCAATAGTGCAAAAGTTAGATAGAAAACAGTTCAAAGAAATACTCGGCGAGCAGGGGCTCTCCTTGGAAGATGAAGTGCTGGATTATGCCAATAGAAGATAAAATCACCTCAGTTAAAAATGATTTTCCGGTTTCGGAAGACTGGGAAAAAAAATACGAAAAGATAATCGAGTACGGAAAAAAGTGGCCGGGGCTTGAGGACGTTTTCAAAACGGAAGACCTTAAAGTAAAAGGCTGTCAGTCGCAGGTTTGGATCAAAGCTGAATTGGGCCCGGACAAAAAGGTCTACTTCAAAGGTGATAGCGATGCGTTGATTGTCAGAGGCTTGGTGGCCATTGCACTGAAAGTCTATTCGGGAGAAGCGCCTGACGTCATTTTGAAAACAGAGCCCGCCTTTTTGAAGGAAATCGGCTTTGATTCAGGCTTAAGTCCTAGTCGTTCGAATGGGCTTTATTCAATGATTAAACAAATCAAGTATTACGCGACCGCATTTCAGTATTTACTTTCCAAATAAAGTTCCCTTACACTTAGTAGGTGAATAAAATTCTTTTTGGGTTCGCTATTATTTTAATGTTGGCTCAGGCCGGTGAATCCCGTATTCGCATGAATAAAGTAAAAGAAGCCCCAAAGGTTTGTAAGGTTATGGCTGAAGATTCGATGTTAAGTCGTGACGGCAAAAAAGTTTTTGGAACTCTTAGGCACAGTTTGGTTTTTGAACGGGCGGAAAATCTGGAATCTGTTTCTCTCATTAAAGACAAAGGTGAAAAAATTTGTCAGTGGCAGGGCTCACAGTGGGAAGAAATATTAAAAAATAACGGCTTCGAAAACATGACAAACTTTAAGTACCACATCGATGAATATAAAGAAATTTTGTATCCCTACGCCACTAAGGCGGATGGGTCTTATTTTGTTATGAACATTCCGTTTTCCGGTTGCGGTCTTGACGATCAAGCCACGCGCGAAAAACTTGAAATCCCTAAATGTATCGTTCCTAAGAAGAAATCCAAAAAACGCAGAGCACGCAGAGTCGCGAAAAAATAGAATTCGCCTCGTTTTGAACCGGAAGTAATACGCATTACAGAATACAAAAAGGAATTCCGATATCTAAGTTGTCTTGAAACAATTGAAGATAGGAATTTGTATGAAGTTTACTTTATTTTTTTCAGTTATTGCTTTTGCTACTTTAGGGCTAACGCAAACGGTACCGCACCCTAATTTAAGCATTACCGGAAGTGGAAAATGCAAAGGCGGAAATAAAATTACAGCCGAGATTTCAGTTAAAGTGTCTCAGCGAACTCACATAATTGAAATTGTTGGTGGTGTTTGCTCTGCCCTGGGCCACGAAGTGGCGGACGCGGATGATTCTGAACTTTCATCGGTTCCTATGAAAGAAGAAAGTAAAGGCAAGTGCACCGTTAATAATGGTGATACCGTAATGGCGGAAGTTACTATTAAAGGGCAAACGGTCGGTACGACTGTAAGCGGGGTCTATGGTGCCTGCAATAATGTTTGGCCGCACGGTCAGGTTAACTTGACTGACTCCGGTATCTAAATAGTAGCGTAAACTTTGTGGGTGTCGTCTAAGTCATCCACTGCCGTTAAAAACTCTTCCACATCTTTTTTCTGTTCAGAAGATAACTGAGTGATATTCGTTGCCTTATAAGACAAGGCAGAAGACGAAATCTTCCAGCCGCGCGCCGTTAAAGCTTTAGTAACGGCATCCAGGCTGTCGCTGGCGCTATAAAAAGTGTAGGTGCCGTCGTCATTTTTAGAAACGTCATCAGCTCCGGCTTCAATAGCTTCTTCATCGATATCAAAAGTTCCTGATTTAGTTCCTTCGATTTCGCCCACGCGGGCAAACATCCAAGCTACGCTTCCGGTTTCACCCAGGTTGCCATCGTGTTTTTTAAAAACCGCACGCATTTCCGGAGCCGTTCGGTGTTTGTTATCTGTTTGGCATTCAACAATGACACCGACGCCATGGGGGGCGTAGCCCTCATAAGTTAATTCCTCGATGATTTTTCCGTCATCAAGAAGACCTGCGCCTTTTTTAATAGCGCGTTCAATTGTATCATTTGGGCAGGAAATCTTCTTAGCAGCGTCGATCGCCATGCGAAGACGGGCATTCATTGCCGGGTCAGGGCCACCAAGCTTGCTCGCAACTGCAATCTCGCGAGCCACCTTTGTAAACATTTGCCCTTTTTTTTGGGCATTTTCTGTTTTACCTGCGGCTTTCCAACCTTTTCCCATAATAATTCCTTTGTTGAGAGCCTTTTAACCTAACGATTTACAACGAATTTGTCTAGGCATGGTCCCGTGTGCTAGTTTCAAGCTCATGTGGGCCTTTGATACTGCAAATGTATTCGAAAAAATTCAGGTGCTTAGACGAAATGCAGATTTCGCTCTGAATAACCGGACCAAAGTGGAAGTTCCATTTATTCCCGCACGTGACGCTGAAGTGCTGGAATTCAAATTACATCCGGCAAAAAAAGGCTTCTCGGGCAAGGAAGGGCAGGCTCGGATGCTGCACGATTTGGCCAGTATCGAGCTTCAGGCCATGGAGCTGGGTATCAGAACCCTTGCAGAATTTCCTGAGGCACCGCAAGAGTTTAAAGAAGAACTATGGAAGATTACCTTATCTGAGTCCGAGCATTTAGAAATGTGTCTGACTGAAATTCAATCGCTTGGTTTTAACTGGGGTGATTGGCCGGTGAACTGCGGGCTATGGACCTGCGTGACTCCTGAAGATTCATTAATCGATCGGGTACTGATTGTTCACAGGTACTTGGAAGGCAGCGGGCTTGATGCAGGGGATACTCTCATTAAACGTCTGGCCGGAGTGGATGCCCGCTCAGTGCAAAAGGCCGTTCAAATTATTAACCAGGAAGAGGTCGGTCACGTGTTGTTCGGCAGTGAATGGTATGTGAAGTTATGTAACACGGAAAGAATTGATCCATCGAGTGATTTTACTGAGCGAATGAATCGGCTTCGCGCGGTATTGCCTAAGCGAATTAATCCAATCAACCATGATCTGCGAAAAAGATCGGGTTTTACGCCGGAAGAAATTCTTTATTTAGAAAAATTGCGGGAATCTTTTTTAGAAAAAGATAGCCCATTTAAAAAGTAAACCAGCTGTCAATTACGACTAGATTTCTTCGTGATCTTCGAGAAAGCGCCAACGACCTTCAGGCAAATCGCCAAGCTTGAGTTTGCCAACGCGTACTCGTTTCAGACCTTTTACTTCTAGGTCCACTTGCTCACACATTTTACGGATTTGGCGTTTTTTGCCTTCCTTTAAAACGAATCTCAGTTGGTCCTCGTTGATCCATTCGACAATGGCCGGTTTTAATTTTTCGCCCTCGATAGAAAGTCCGTAATTTAAAAGCTTTAATTTTTCTTCGGGCAGGCGTGGTTCTCTTCCGTGATATTGGACACGAACTATATATTCTTTTTCGATTTCGGAATTCTCGCCGATAATTTTTTTAGCCAAACGGCCGTCTTGAGAAAAAATTAGTAGACCCTGAGAATCGATGTCCAGGCGGCCAATGACCGCGATGCCCTGTAAGTCTCCACGTTGTAATACTCGCTTGCCGAGCCCGAATTGATTCCGGTCATTCACTAATCTGATAGCGGGTTCGTAACCGGGTTCTGGCTGCCCCGAGACATAACCGATAGGCTTGTTGACAATAATCGTAGCCAGGCGCTTTTGATTTCTCATGGCCTCAGCTTCGAGACTGATCCGAACGTCAGGTAAAACTTTTGTGCCTAGCTCACTTACGATTTCGCCGTTTACGCGGACAAGTCCCTTCGCGATGTACTCATCGGCTTCACGGCGCGAACACAATCCGCGTTCACTCATGAGTTTTGAAAGTCTTAAAGGTTCCTGCGTTTTTTTATCAGTCATTTAAATTACCGGGGATTACAGTTATGCAATCCCTGCGAAATTACGCACGGTCCATTTCAATTTTAGCGATCGTCTGAAGCTGCATGTTGGATGTTCCTTCATAAATCTGACCGATCTTGGCATCACGCCAGAATTTTTCAACCGGATATTCTTTGGTGAATCCGTTGCCGCCGAAAAGATCGATAGCCATAGAAGAAATTTTTTCAGCAACTTTTGAAGAGTAATATTTTGCCATCGCTGCGGATTCGATAAAATCTTCGCCGGCATCTTTTAAGCGGGCAGCGTTGTATACCATCAAGCGTGAAGCTTCCAGTTCAATGCGCATTTGGGCTAACTGAAACTGAACGCCTTGAAACTGGCCGATGGCCTTTCCGAATTGTTCCCGTGATTTGATGTAATTTAATGTGGCTTCGTAGGCGCCTTGCGCGATGCCGACCATTTGCGCGCCGATGCCGATACGGCCTTCATTTAAAGTTTCAATCGCAATTTTGTAACCTTTGCCGATTTCACCTAAAACGTTTTCTTCAGGCACTTCGCAGTTTTCGAAAATTAATTCGCATGTAGAGCTGGCGCGAATTCCCAATTTGTCTTCTTTTTTGCCGACAGTAAAACCTTTAAAGCCCTTTTCCACGATAAACGCAGTGATGCCTTTGTAGCCTTTTGAAGCGTCAATGTTTGCAAATACGATAAAGAAGCTCGCTTCATTACCGTTCGTGATCCAAAGTTTGTTTCCATTGAGAACCCATTTGCCGTCTTTTTTTTCTGCTCTGGTTTTCAATGCAAAAGCATCTGAACCGGACGAGGATTCAGACAAACAATAAGCACCAACCCATTCACGGGCCAGTCTTGGTAAATATTTTTCCTGAAGGCCGGGGTTACCCCATTTGATGATCGCATTCGTAACCAAAGTGTTTTGAACATCACATAAGACAGAAACAGAACCATCGATACGCGCCAGTTCTTCGATCGCGATACAAGCCATAGAAATACTGGATCCGGCTCCGCCGAAGTGTTCTGGAGATTCAATGCCCATCAAGCCCATTTCAAAAAGTTTTGAAACGATTTCGGGTTTCATTTTAGCTTGTTCATCCATTTCCGTTACATGAGGTTTGATTTCGCTTTCAGCGAAACTGCGTACGGCATCACGAAATGCCACTTCATCTTCGGACCACATCGTAAGAGCAGGTCTTGCATTCGGTATCATATGGATCTCCTCAAGTTAGTAATTGAAATTTTGATGACGAAACAACCTAAGCTTTTAGCCGAAATTATTCAAGTAACGCGCAGCATTAAATTAGTTATGATTTAGAAGAAAGGACTTCAATGTTGTGTAAAAAATTTTGCGCGATTCTCAAGGCTCGGGCTTTCATTTCATCCGCCTTCAACCCGGTATAATTTTCATCTATTGTTTCTACAAATAGCTTCAACCAGCGCTCAAAGTGCTCGATTTTCAGATTAAATTTTAAATGTGGGGGGAATGGGCGACCATGGTAATTTTCGCTGCCGAAAAGCAAGTCTTCCCAAAAATTATAAAGCTTCGGTAGGTGCTCATCCCAGTCTACTTTTGCCTGCTCTGTAAAGATCGGCCCTATGAGGTCATCCTGGCGTACCTTTGCATAAAAGGAATCAACAATTTTGATAACCTGTTCACGGGATGAAATTGTTTGTTTAAAGACATTCATTTTTCGCTCGTATATTATTCATTTTTTACTCACTTATATTACTTGAACAAAGTGAGTGCAATCAAAGGTTTTTCTCGACATAGGTC
>JANWIU010000010.1 GCA_025449725.1 Pseudobdellovibrio sp. | reverse complement strand
TTTTAAGTTTTTCGAAAGATAAATAAATTAGAAAATCCAAATAATTCTCTCCACAAACAGCCCTAGTCGAGAATTATTTGGATTTTCTAATTTATTTATCTTTCGAAAAACTTAAAATCGGAAAGTAGACTTCTACTTCTTTTTCGGTGCCGGAGCCGTTTGGCTTTTCTGGAAAATTCCTTGATCAACACCATCGTTTGTATCGACTTTGAAACCGGCTTCGTCGTCAGGTAAATTTGAATTATTCGGCAGATCCTGAGAGCGAATTGCTTTTTTAGCCATTCCAAAACCCCAGTTCAGGGCGAGGCCTCCTGTGAAACCTTCTGCCGAATTAGAACCAGTGATGGTGTTGCCACCATAAACTTTAAGGGCTAAATCTTTTCCCCAGTTGTATACCGCGTAGATTTGCGCTTCCAGAGAGTTTGGATTAACAGCATAGTATTTGCGGCTTCCGCCATTTACCCGTGTTGTTACCAAATCGCGGTCAATTGGTGTTGCGGTTTTTTCGTCGTCTTGCACCGTTGCATAACCCGGCAGATTCAAACCGACTTTTAAAGAACCAAAAGAGTAGTCCCCGCCCACACCGTAGCGTACTAAAGCAGACAGTCCTTCTGTTCGGTAATCGTAGCCGGCTTTTCCGTAGAATCTCCAAGACTCATTCTGAAAAATAGTTACAGCGGAGACAATGGCTTCATTTGCACCATCGCTGGCAATGGCATCGTCACCGGTTACATTGATGGACTCATTTGCCATTCTATAATTCCCATCAACATAAACCGACCAGTTTAAATTGCGGTAAACTTCCAGGTCAGCACCGAATGAATAATAAGCTAACGCCGAATTCGCACGGTCACGAACACCGTTACTGGTTTGAACATTGTTAAACAGCAAGCCAGTGTAGATTCCGAACTTATCCCAAAACAGGTAGCGCGCACTCAGCTCTGTACTGATATTTTGAAAGCTGGCTCCTGAAATAAGATTTTGCTTTGCACCGCCGGAATCGTAGTTTCCTGAAGAGGAGAAGTACTCAGCCGACAAGTAGGAATCAAATCTTCCGGCAACAAAAGGCTTATAGACTTCCTCAGCGGAAACAGCTTGATAAGTAGACAACATGCAGAAAATCAAAGGAATAAATCTAGTCATTTTCATATCCATTTTATAGTATCTAAATTGCTAGAAAATATACAGCAGATTTGCAGCAGTCGAAAGTCGAGTTATGTCTACTTTGTCACAAGATAAAAAACCACTGGTCATCATTTTTTTGACAGTGTTTATCTATTTGCTCGGCTTCGGAATCGTCATTCCCACTATTCCGTTATTAAGTGTGCAGCTTGGAGCCTCGGCATTTGAAACCGGGCTATTGATGTCGGCCTATTCTTTTATGCAATTTATATTTTCTCCGCTTTGGGGCAAGTTAAGCGACAAACATGGCCGCAGACCTATATTACTTTTTTGTTTAGCGGGCGAAGCTTTATCCTATTTATTGTTTGCTCAAGCTCAAACACTCGGCTTTTTATTTTTTGCCCGCCTGTTGTCCGGTTTTTTCGGCGCATCAATTTCAACAGCTTCGGCTTATATCTCGGATGTAACCCCAGCAAATGAAAGATCCAAAGGAATGGCCCTAATAGGAGCAGCATTCGGTCTTGGATTTTTATTCGGACCCGCCATTGGCGGTGGCCTAACGATCTGGGCCGAGCATTTGTCTACCGATCCGTACTTCAGAACAAGCTTCAGCTCGTACTGGGTCGCGGGTCTTTGTGCCTTCACGTTTTTGTTTGCACTGAAATTTTTGAAGGAGAGCCGGCAATTCGGAACAACAAAGGTTACTGAGCAAACACTTTTCAAAAGACTCATTTACTATTTTAAAGTTGATACCGTTGGCCCATTGATGTTTGTCTTTTTACTTTCATCACTTGCGATGTCGACCATGGAAGCGACACTCATATTGTATACAAAAGATAAATTTGGCTGGGGATTAAAAGAAGTCAGTTTCGGATTCGCCTATATCGGCGTGATTATTGTTATCACCCAGGGGTATTTGGTCCGTAAGCTTATTCCTAAACTCGGTGAAAAACATGTTTTAAGAGCAGGCCTTACATTTATGACCATTGGTTTGACCGGTATCGTGGTTTCAGATTCAATCTGGATTTTGGCTTTAGCTCAGACTTTTCTTGCTGTAGGCGTAGGTTTTACGAATCCATCCACGCTCGGTTCCATTTCACTTTTGACCAACTCGGAAGAGCAAGGCACCGTTTTAGGAACGACTCAAGGGATGTCTTCTTTGGGCCGCATTATTGGTCCCGCTGTTGGCGGTGCTTTGTACAGCGCGCTTACGATTCAGTCTCCCTTTATCTTGTCGGGCGCCATGGCACTACTGGGCCTATTTGTTGTCATAACAATTTTTAATGAAATCCCGAACGCAGGGCAAATTCTAAAAAAGAAGCCTGATGCCGAAGGCGAAAGTACTACCGATGCTAAACAAAATTAATTACTTCCAACTTGATAATTTAATAAACAATCGAGTGCCATTTATTTTTTACAATCTCAGCTCCAGCCTTGTTGATTGGTATATGAGTGTTAACAAAATGCATGTGCAAAACTACGAAAAGCTTATTCAGGAAAAGGAAGTCGTAGCAGACCTCCAGGCTACTAAGGTTCCTAAGGATTATGCTATTGTCCTACTGTGTCCTGATGGCCGGATCTCTACGAAACTATATGCAGACCTGGAAAAGCTCGCATATACAAACGTCTATGTCGTCGATGGCGGCTATCAGCAATTAGTGACCGAGCGTTCGCAGGTCTGATATCCTGGCGGCTATGAAAAACATGGCCGATCGCTACAATCCGCAAGAAGTTGAGTCTCAAGTTTACCAGTGGTGGGAAAGCTCCGGTTTTTTTAAATCCGAAGACCAATCTACAAAGCCACCATTTTCGATTATTCTTCCTCCACCGAATGTCACAGGTTTCTTGCACTTAGGACATGCGCTGGATCATACCATTCAAGATCTGCTTATCCGCTGGAAGCGCATGAGCGGTTTTAATACGATGTGGCTTCCGGGTACAGATCATGCCGGTATCGCTACTCAAACCGTAGTTGAAAAAGAATTAAAAAAGAAAAATATCACACGTCATCAGTTGGGCCGCGAAAAGTTCGTCGATGAGGTTTGGAAGTGGAAGAACGAATACGGCGACCGTATTTACCGCCAAATGCGACGCCTGGGAGATTCTTGCGACTGGGAAAGAGCAACGTTTACTTTAGACGAAGGTGTTTCTAATGCCGTAAGAAAAGTTTTCGTTACTCTTTATAATAAAAATTCCATTTACAAAGGATTAAAGGTTGTAAACTGGAGCGGTCCTTTAGAAACTGCGATATCTGACCTTGAAGTTGAATACCAGCAGGTAAAGGGCGGAATGTATCACATCAACTATCCTGTTGATGGAACAGATCAGTTTTTAACTGTAGCTACCACTCGTCCTGAAACCATGCTGGGCGATACGGCTCTTTGCGTGCATCCTGAAGACGAGCGTTACAAAGCTTTAATTGGGAAAACGGTTACCGTACCGCTTATCAACCGAAAAATTAAAATTATCGCTGACACCTATGTAGATAGAGAGTTCGGATCAGGCGTTGTTAAAATTACACCGGCACATGACTTTAACGATTATAAAATCGGTAAAACTCATAATCTTGAATTCATTAATATTCTCACAAAAAAATGTGAGTTAAATGAAAACGCAGGTCCTTACCAAGGTTTAAAAGTTGCGGAAGCCCGCAAAAAAGTTTTAGAAGATTTGAAAGCACTTAATCTTTTAGTAAAAGAAGAGCCGCACATTCATTCTGTCGGACACTGTTCACGCTCAGGGGCCGTTGTTGAGCCTTTTCTTTCTGAACAATGGTTTATGAAGATGCAGGACTTGGCGGTTCCGGCTAAACGAGTTGTGGAATCCGGCACTTTGCGCTTCGAACCTGAATCGTGGACGAAAGTTTACTTACACTGGATGAACATTATTGAAGACTGGTGTATTTCACGCCAGTTGTGGTGGGGGCATCGCATTCCCGCGTGGCATTGCAACACTTGCAGCAAACATACTGTAAGCGAATCAACGCCAGCCGTGTGCGGGCACTGCCAAAGTAAAGACATCAAGCAGGAAGATGACGTTCTTGATACCTGGTTCAGTTCTGCGTTGTGGGCGTTCTCAACAATGGGATGGCCAAGCGAAGATTCAAAAAGTGTTGAGACCCAAAAAACTTTTTATCCGACCAATTATTTAGTGACGGGCCACGATATTATATTTTTCTGGGTTGCCCGCATGATTATGATGGGGCTTGAGTTTAAAAAAGATGTCCCGTTCAGAACGGTTTACATTCACGGGCTTGTCCGCGACTCTCAAGGCAGAAAGATGTCTAAGTCGTTAGGTAATTCGGTAGATCCGATCGACATGATTGAAAAATACGGCGCCGACGCCTTACGATTCAGTTTCTTAGCGCATTTATTTTCAGGAAAAGATTTCAAATTCAGCGAACAGCGTGTTGAGGGCTACCGAAACTTTATGAATAAAGTTTGGAATGCGTCACGCTTTGTTCTGACAAACCTTCAGGACTTTCAGGTTCCGAGTGAAGGTTTAAAAGCAATGCCTGCGAAGACTCATTTGTCGGTTTTTGATCAATGGATTATTACAAAACTTGCCGACACTGAGAAAAGAGTTTCTGATGCTTTGGAGCACGAGCGCTTTTCTGATGCGGCAACAGCATTGTACCAGTTTATCTGGAACCAATTTTGTGATTGGTATATTGAATTCACCAAACCGATAATGAATTCGTCTTCGGTTGATGAAAAATATGCTACCCAGTTGGTAATGGCTCATGTCCTGAACCGAACACTGCGTTTACTGCATCCGTTCTGCCCGTTCATTACAGAAGAAATTTACAAGAGTCTCCCTTTGAAATCAGAGGCCTGCATTATCGACCTTTATCCGACTATCGAAAATGACCGCGAACTGCTTTCTTTTTCCAGCCCACAAGCGGAACTGGAAGTGGACGTTGTAAAAGAAGTTATTACTGCCATCAGGAATATCCGCGGAGAAAATCGCATTAGTCCGGCTGTAAAACTGAATGTGCGCCTGGGTGTAGTTCACGATGACGTGCAGAAAATTCTAAGTCACAATCGCTCTGCTATTATGACTTTAGCACGTTTAGAAAACATGGAAATCGGTGAAGATGGCAATTTAATGAAATGCGCTGTTGCACCTGTAGCTGTTGGTGATGCGCGCGTGAAAGTTATTATTCCGCTTGAGGGTCTTGTGGACTTCAATGAAGAAATTAAACGCATTCAAAAAACAATTGAGAAGCTTGAAAAAGATGTCACTTTGTTATCAAACAAACTTTCAAATGAAAAATTTGTTCAGAATGCAGATGAGGATGTTGTCGCCGCCGACCGCGTTTTACTACAGCAGTCAAAAGAACAAGTGGTTTCGCTTAGAGAGTCCCTGACTCGATTCCAATAGGCGAATTTGAAGTGGTTAGTTGCCTAAGGGCAACTACACTGGTTTGGGGTTTGTTGCCTAAGGGCAACTACACTTTGAATTTTCTTCGCTGAGGCCGCTGCAATTTACACTGTATTCAGATCTTGAGATATTAAAGGAATCCAGCTTTCCGTTTTTAATTGAAAAAGCTACTTCTTCACCTTGGGCAAAGTATACCCGGGCTGCACGCTCTTCCGCCATCAGTTGCGCACCTTCTTTTAGAGATTCGATATACGCTTCGTTTGGGTTATCCGTTTGATCACTGGTTAAATTATCAATTTCTAAAGCGCCGTACGAATTCAATGTGTACGAAGAAAGTCTGCGGTTCGGCGTCACTCCATCCGGATAATCATAATCGACACGGATTCTTTTTTTTGTGCCGCCCTTGTCTGTGATATCGAACTGGGACCAATCATCGATTTGTACAACCGATTCGCCCAATGTCGGTCGCAGCATCGCCATCAAACTATCAGGTGTTGGCTCTGCTTGTTGGCCAACATTCAATGCCGTCAAATGAAGACACTTTGCAACTTCCTTCATGTGTTCGGCAAAGTTTCGCATGATGGCTTCGTTAGCCTCTGGGCTTGGCTGTACAGCAGGTGCAAAACTGACATCTGTGCTGGCTGCAGCCGCTGCCGACTGCTGCGGTTTTGCAACGGCCGCCTGCTGATCTTCAACTGCTTCTTCTATTTCAGGTTCTTCGATGTGCTTGTGAGGCTTTTTTCCTTTGATATAGAAAAACGCCATAACAAAAACCAAAGCTGCAGCAACAATAAGTATATGGCGGTCTTTCATATCTAAAAAATTACTTTACTAAACCGATCTCACGCAGACGTTGCATCAAAAACTCGTGAGAGCTGATGTCAGGATATTTCGCGCCTGTGCCTTTGCAAGACTCAAGACAGCTCAATACTGCTTCTGGATGCGGGTGCATAAAGAACGGCATTGAGTATCGCGAATTGTTCTTGCCATCTTGTGGATTAATAACCCGGTGAGTAGTAGAAGGAATAACGTCATTTGTAATTCTCGCCAGCATGTCGCCGGCATCTACGATCAATGTACCGTAGTCGCTTTCGATATCCAGCCAAGTGCCATCACGGTCTTTTAACTGTAATCCTGAAGTTGTAGCTGCAGGTAAAATTGTAATGAAGTTGATGTCTTCATGGGCCGCCGCGCGAACGCAACGGGGGTCAACACCTTCAGGAATCGGTGGATAGTGCAACAGTCGTAAAATCGAATTTCCTTCTACAACCATTTTAGTGAAGAAATCTTTTTCTACACCCAAAGGATAAGAAAGCGCTTCCATCATCTGGATGCCTGCTTTTTCTAACTGATTAAATAATTTTTCAAACACGGGGCGGAATTCAGGCATAGAATCATCCGGCCAAATATTAGGTGGATAATATTTTTCAAAACTGTGACCTGGCTCAACATCGCGTCCTACGTGCCAGAATTCCTTTAAATCTTTTACTTCAGCACCTTTTGCATGTTCTTTTCCAAAGGCCGTGTAACCGCGTTGGCCGCCGCCGCGTTCTGAAATGTAAGTTAACTTTTGCTTCTCTGGAAGCTGATAGAATTTTTCTAAGATGCGGTAAGCTTCTGCCAACAGTTCAGCCGGAACATCATGATCTTTTAAAATAACAAAACCGTAATCTTTAATTCCGACAAAAAGCTGATCAATGAATTTTACTTTTTCATCCTGAGAACCGTGAGTGTAAGCCGCTAAACTTAAAGTCGGTACTTTTCTCAATGTCGCTGGAGCTTGAGTTGTAGTTTGCATATAACCCCTTAAATTTTCTGACCACGAAAAAAATTTTGTTAATTATTATCAATTTTGGAGCAAAATATCAAAGACAATTACCTGATCCTTCGAGACGAATTCGAAGTGGATATCTCCGTCGTACAGCCTGAACGCGTGTTTATTTCGATATGGTGACTCTTTTGACTCAAAACCTTTGTACAAAACAGGCCGGGGATCCTGTTTCAGCACTTCGATAATCACTTCTTTTAACTCCGGCCGAGCGCTTTTTTTACTCCAGCTTTGCAAAATTTCCATACTTTTCGGGTTAAATTCGACAGATATAGTTCCTTGTGAGACTTCCCCTGCCCATCCAGCGCGGGCGCCTGAAACACTCTCGATGTGCGGAAGATAAGGTTTGATATCCAGCACAGGAGTTCCATCCACCAGATCTGCACCTGCTAAAATTAAAGTGTCGCCCTTAATTTCTACGATCTCCACAAGTGAAAGGCCGATTGGATTCGGGCGGTGCGGTGATCTCGTCGCAAAAACTCCGATACTTTCTCCTTCAAGACGAGGCGGATGAACCTTCGCGTGAAAGCGCGCACTGGTATTTAAGTGAAAAATAAATTGAATCCACAAATGCGAATAGCCTTCTAGTCCCTGCAATGAAATTTCAGGTTGAAATTCGGCTTTTATTTTCAGTTCAGAAAGAGCTTTTTTAACCAAGCCCGATTGCCGAGGAACCCCGAATTTATCAGGGAAGCAAGATTTGATAAGACCAATTGGGGTCAGATTGTAGGAATCGCTCATACGGCGATTTTTTTAAGCCATCTATTGAGGTTTGTCACTTTTTCTTTATCTAAATTCAGCGGTCTGAAATAAACCAGCTCGCCTTCTTGCTTTTCAAATTGAATGTCGACGATCACATTCTTAGCGAAATTGATTTGAACGGTTTTATTTTCAATATGTGCCGGTACCGGCGCTATACTTTTTACACTCAGACGTTCGCTTGAAAGGGTCTTCAGCTCCCCCCACGGATGGTCACTGCCGAAGCTGAATAAAATTTTTCTGTAAGACTTCAGGTTTACAACTGTCTTTTTTATTGAATGAACCGGATTTTCATTAGGTACAAATTCAGGCGAGACGGTTTCTTTTTCTGCTGTCGGGGCATTGGGTTGCACCTTCCAAACCAGCTGATCCAGCATAAAAAAGAAAATTCCGGCATTTAAGATAAAACTCGGCCAAGCTAACGGGCCTTTCCAAGCCTGCGACCCCACATTTAAGATTTGTACACCCAAATAGGCGCCAACCAAAATCAAAACAAACTTCCACGCTTTTTGTGAACCTGAAAGTAAAATAGATCCGATGACGATACTGCTGATTGCAAGAATAAGACTGATCCAGCCGGCACTTTGAATAGCGGGCCAAAACTGAAACTGAGACCACGCGATATTTCCCTGCATTTTAATAATCGTTAAATGCAAAGTCATATTGATAAAAGGCGCCAGTATCAGGGAGACCCCGAAAAATCTGATAACGCCTTTTCGTTCGAGAAACCGAACTAATTTCATATTAAATCACTTTTTTGTCTTCAGATTCATCTTTAAAATTCATCTGAACAATCACATCATCCGGTTCGTCTTCAGCAATAACCGGACGTTCCTGCTGTTTTAATTTTACAGCAACCGGAGCAACTGCTTCAGACTGCGTTTGCTGCACAACCGCTTCCTGTTCAGTTTTAGTCTGTGGTTTTCTAAAAGATTCAATTGCATGCGTAGCTGCAATAACCAAACAAATGGCCAGAGGGTCAAAGACGCTCACTAAAACCAGAATCAAAGCGGAGACAACATGATCGATATTCATATTGAATGCCTTAGCAATATAAATCAAAGGCCCGACCTTTTTCTTCACTTCGATAATTTTTAAATTCGACTGCGTCAGAATTTTTTCGCCGTCGTTATACTTTTTATTCAGCTCTTGAATAGCCGGTTCTAATTCCGCGCGCATTTTCATTCTTTTTGTTACGCGGGTTGCAGGAATTTCTTCGACCATTTTATTTAAACGCGCCAGCTCGGCTGTTAGTAAAGACTGCTGGGTTTTAATACTCTCGAGCTTAACCGTTTCTGTTTCTAAGACCGATGATGCTGATTGATACGCATCAGATAAAAATCCGTAGATACCGATACTCGTAATAACGCTCAAAATAACTATCGCAAAAGTCAGATAACTTTTGTAAACGGCATTGTGAGCTTTCCATGTTTGATGAAGATAAGCCGCTAAAACAAACTTCGCAAATTCAAGTGAACCGGCCATCATCCAAACGGCAATCACCGCTCCTGAAAACAGCGCGCCCAAACCGGTAATAGAAAAGAAGGCTCCCAGTGAAGCCACTCCCAACGCTGAAATAACTAAGCCGATTGTAATCCACAGTGAAACCATATGATCTCTTTTCGGAATATTCAGCGATATCTTAATGAGACATAGATCGAGCTTGCAACGTAATGTCACAATCCCGACCTATGTCGAAAAATTTCTAGCGGTTTAGTTTTTGAAGTTTTTTCGGAAGACTTAAGTCTGGATAATAGCTTGGTTTGAATTTTAAACCCGGATTCTTTTTTAAATCCAACAGGGCCTCTTTGATTGCGCGGTCCAACTGAGGATCACGGCCGGCCTGGTAATCTTCCGGAGTCATTTCTACTTCGATGTCCGGATCAACACCGTAATTCTCGACCTTCCATTCGTTGTCCTTAAACCAGAAACTGTATTCGGGTTGGGTCACCCAGGTTCCGTCTTTCAAAGTATATTGGCCATTGATTCCGATGATGCCGCCCCAAGTGCGCTTTCCAACTAACTTTCCTAATTTCATAAGCTTAAAACAATGTGGAAATATATCCCCGTCACTTCCTGAAAACTCATTGGCAAGCGCAACCATTGCGCCAGGAGTGTAAAGAGGGTATTTCATCAAGCCCTGATGTCTTGTTTCGTCAAAACCGAGAGGTTTTTGAGCGAGCACTTTTAACAAATGCTGAGACACGTGCCCCCCACCGTTAAAGCGGACATCGATGATCATTCCCTCTTTGTCGGATTCGGCGATGTAATGTTTGTAAAATTCCGCGTATCCGTACGGACCCATATCAGGAATATGAACATAACCTAAACGGCCCTTTGAAGTTTCGTGAACATATTTTTTATTCTGTTCTACCCACTCTCTGTACCAGGCTGAATTCATTTGCGCGTTCGGCTTCACTTCAACAACTTCTGTTTTGGCTGCGCCACTGCGTTTTACAGTTAATGCTACCGCCACTTTAACTTTGTTTTCTAAAAACTCGTAAAGATCAGAGGCCTTTTCAAAAGTAAACCCGTCCACTGCCAAGATGCGGTCACCTTCACTGAGGCGAACACCCATCATTGTTAACGGCGTTTCACTGCCCGCATCCCATGAGGTTCCTTTTAAAATTCGATCAATGCGGTAAGATTTTGTTTTAGGATCATAGGTAAAAAATGCGCCCAACCGTCCGTGCCCGACGCCGGCACCTACTCTGTTATAATCTCCCAGCATCTCATAACAGTGAGACGTCCCGAGTTCACCCTGCATTTCCCACATCAAATCAGAAAACTCTGAACGCGTATTAACTTTTTTGAGAAGTTTTGAATAGCGAGTGTAAATGACGTCCCAGTCAATTTTCGAAAGATCTTTTCTCCAAAAATGTTCTTTTTGTAGAATCCAGGCTTCACGGTACATTTGCACCCATTCCAGCCGTGGGTCTATTTTTAATTTAATTCTGGAAACGTCAACGTAACCGTCTTTTTTGCCAACTTGCTTTTCTTCGGTTGGTTTTGCTTTTGTTTCCAATAATCGCAACTTCGATTCAGTTAAAACGAGTGCATGCGTTCTTGAGGCGTTGACGGCCCCATAAGAAACATTGGCCTGAAACACCACCTCTTTGCAGTCTTCAAATTTATAAAGATAAACCACAGGATTTGCTTCGGCACCATGGCGGGGATGCTGAGTGCTGGCGAGAACTTTTTGACGGCTGTATAAAACACCGCCTTTGACCGCTGTAATTTTTTGGTAACCGCCCATATCCAGCTTGAAAGGGAGAACACGGTTCTCAATTCCTTCGAATTCAATCTCAACTTTTATCTGAACAGCCTTCTTATCTTTTTTAGATTTAGCTTCTTCTTTTTCTGCTACTTTCGGATTCTGTAACGGCAACTGGAAAGGATTTTCTGAGGTTTCATTTAACGAAACGACATAAGGTTTCATTGCAAACGGGAACCCCAGATCAAAGTGCGTTTCGTTATAAACCGGAGCGAATTCTCTAACGCCTAAAAAGTATAAATACTTTCCTTCCGGGTCAAAGCTAGGAGATGAGTCAGAGCAAATCGGATTCAAAAGAAGCTTCAACTGCGATTTCTGAGAATCATAAACCCAAATACCGTTTCGGCGGCTGTCAACTGCAGCCGTAAAAGCGATGTAGCGGCCGTCCGGAGACCAATCAAACTCCGAAGGTCTTACGTAAGAACCTTTAGCGCTTTCAGTAATCTGCTTAAAGGAATTCTTTTTCAGATCTAAAAGATAAACTTCGTTTCTATGATTTACCAAAACAAATTGATCCGCTTTAGGTGACGACTTGATTTCCCAGATCTTTCCCCAGTTTTTTTGCGGGAACAAAGGCTTTTTGGTACCCGCTTTAAGATCGAATAAATACAGGCCTTCGTCTTCTTCGCCTTCGGCCGCAGCCACCATCAACTTGCTGCCGTCAAAATTGTAATTCGGGCAAACATAACGAACGCCTCTTTCAGCATCGAGCTCTTTAACAGGCCCGCTGAAAGGCGGCACTAAAAATAAATGTCCGCGGGATACAATCGCAAGTTCGGAAGCAACCGGGTGAACAGCTGCATGCTGAAAGTTTTTTGACCAGCTTTCGTATCTGGGCACGCTTTGCATTCCCGTGGTGGCGGCAGAAATATCAATTTTCTGTTCGATTTTGGTTTCGACATCATAAGTGTAAATCTCAGCACCGCACTGATAAACCAGTGTATTGCCATGGGCACGCAGCGCTCGGCAATAGTATTCCAGATGATTAGTTAAACGCTTTAGGTTTTGTCCGTTCAAATCACAGACGTAAA
Organism: Pseudobdellovibrio sp.; assembly: GCA_025449725.1. Lineage (GTDB taxonomy): Bacteria > Bdellovibrionota > Bdellovibrionia > Bdellovibrionales > Bdellovibrionaceae > Pseudobdellovibrio. The sequence continues at coordinate 15,589 of JANWIU010000010.1, read as the reverse complement.
CATTGGCAACGCCTTCGTGATCGGTAATGAAGTAAATGTTTTTACCGATAACTTCGGGTTTTGCGATATTGGTCTTAATATTTTTTAGAATCCGCTGAAACTTGCCCGCACCCTGCTGAGTCCAAATGACGCCGGCTGTTCCGCCAAGGTAACGCTTCCATCTTGCAGGGTCCCCTGAAATTCGCGCCAATACTTGAAAGCCTTGTCCCTCGTGATAAAAGCTGGCCGGGCCCAGATCCACCTTTTTAAAATCCCGGGTTTTAATATTTAATTCATAAACGTGGGCCTGACGGCGCGGATAGCCTTCGATACCGGACACAAAATACAATGTGTCATTGTTCTTCCAACCGGTAATTCTTTGAACCCCTAACCAAGTTAAGCGCTCAGCAAAGCCCCCGTTGGCTGCCATCAAATAAACGTCGCCTTCTGTAGCGGTGTCGGTACTTATGTAAGCCAGGTTCTTCCCGTCCGGGGAAAAACACGGGGATAAGATATGACCTCGGTTCGACGTCAATCTTTGGGCAGTTCCACCTTCGGGAGGCACTGACCATAAATCATCATCTGAAATAAAAACAATTTGAGTGTCAGAAATTGTCGGTTGCGAAAAATATCCTTGATTCATGTGAAAATCCTTCTTTGCTATGAATGAACTTCTTGCAATTTGATTGGCTATAAAACTATAGAATCTCAGCTCACGATGGACAATCAGTTTCCCTCTAAGACTATCCGATTTTCCTTGAATGTTAGACATGGCTTGTATAAGTTTTAGCTTTTAAATAACCGGAGTAAAAAATGAGCACATCCTATTGGCTGGACCGCACCTATCGCAGCGAAAAAAAAATATACGATGTCGTAATTGTCGGTGCCGGAATTTCAGGGTTATCAACGGCTTTCTGGCTTAATAAAGAAGATCCTTCTCTAAAAATTGCTATTGTTGAAAAACACCGTATTGGATTCGGTGCATCCGGACGAAATGCCGGGTTTATCACTTGTGGATCAGTTGAACACTTTAACCGGCTTATTTCAAAACACGGTTTACAAGAAGCTGTCGATATCTGGAAGTTTGCAGAAACCAACCTAAAGCTTTTGCAGGAACACATCATTCAGGAGAACGGCAAAGAAATTGAATTCGCAAAACGCGGTGCTTATTCTCTTGCAGCACAGGACAATGAATTTAGAGAATTACAAAATGTTGCAAAGACAATGCGTGAACTGAATATTCCGGTTGAAACTTACAGCTCAACTGAAGTTGAAAAAAATGTTGGAGCAAAAAATTTCGTCGGTGGAATTAAATATCTTGATGACGCTGAAACGAATCCGGTTCTTTTATTGGAACTGATGAAATCAAAAATTAAAGCCGACCTTTTTGAAGGTACCGAGGCTCACCGTTACGAACAAACTGCAGAAGGCACCCGCATTCTTAAAACCGATAACGGCGATTTCGAAACGTCTATGATCATTTACTGTTTGAACGGTTATTCGCCAAACCTACACCCTTACTTCGATGACAAAATCTATGCGACGCGCGCGCAAATTCTGATGATGGAGAAAGCTCCGCCGTTTATGGACGGCCCTTGTTATGCCAACTTTTACTTAGATTACTTTCGGCAGATGCCAAACGGCGCTTTATTGATCGGCGGATTCCGACAATTAGAAAAAAATACGGAAGTGGGCTATTCGGATCACATCACACCGGTGATTCAGAACGCGCTTCATGATTTCGTAAAAGAACACTTACCTAGTTTGCGCGACAAAAAGGTATCTCACCGCTGGAGCGGTATTATGGGCTTTTCACGTGATGGTCAGCCGATGATCGGCGCCTTGCCTGAGGACAATCAGGTTTACTTCGCGGGCGGCTACACGGGGCATGGAATCGGCCTTGCTTTTAACACCGGTAAATCACTGGTTGATATGATTTTCGGGCGCGATGTTCCGTCGTGGTTATCTGCCAGACGCTTTAGTTAATTTTTTAAGGAGATTTTTATGTTAAAGATTTTAATTTCGATTCTATTTGTTTCTCATGCAGCTTTTGCTGCTATCAAAGTCGGATTGGTGCTTGATAAAGGCGGTAAGGACGACAAGTCATTCAATACTTCAGCTTACGAAGGTGCTACCAAAGCGCAAAAAGAACTGGGAATTGAATTAAAGTATGTAGAAGCCACAGATACTAACTCATTTGAAGTCTTACACAGAAACTTCGCGCAAAAAAAATATGACCTTGTAATCGGTATTGGCTTTGCTCAGGCAGACGCTGTTAAAAAAGTTGCGGCTTTGTTTCCGCAAACACAATTTGCAATTGTTGACGGAGATGTGACCGCTCCAAATGTTCGCGCTTTGTTATTTGAAGAGCACGAAGGTTCATTCCTGGTTGGCGCCGCTGCAGCCATGAAGTCTAAAACAAGTGTTATTGGCTTTATCGGCGGCATGGACATTCCACTGATCAGAAGATTTCAAAAGGCCTATGAGGCCGGTGCAAAGCATGTAAACCCGAAAATCAAAGTCATTACTAACTACATTGGCGTAACAGGCGAAGCCTGGAACAACCCGGCCAAAGCTAAAGAAATTGCTTTAGCCCAGGCGGGGCAAAAAGCTGATGTTATTTTTCATGCTGCCGGCGCATCTGGTTCAGGATTATTCGATGCCGCTGCAGAAAAGAAAATTTTTGCTATCGGCGTAGACTCAAACCAAAATTGGATCAAGCCGGGCGTTGTATTAACCAGCATGCTTAAACGCGTAGACGTTGCGGTTTTCGATACCATTAAGCAGGCAAACGACAAAACTTTTAAAGCCGGCGTAGTCCGCTTTGGTTTAAAAAACTCTGGCGTCGACTGGGCATTAGACAAAAACAATGATTCTCTTTGGAGTCAGCCTGAAAAAACAAAGTTAGACGACATCAAAAAGCAAATCATTGCAAAAAAAATCTCAGTTCCTGACTATTACGTAACGAAGTAGCCGGTTACCTATCAGTGAATTATATTGAATTTAGAAACATCACCAAAAGCTTTGGCGAATTCGTAGCCTGCCACGATGTTTCTATTTCAATTAAAAAATCCGAAGTCCATTCGATCATCGGCGAAAACGGCGCCGGGAAATCAACACTGATGAAAATGCTCGGTGGCATTGAGCCGGCAACTTCAGGTGATATTTTTTTAAATCAAAAAGTTTATAAGCCGAATTCCGCTCAGGATGCATTTAAAAATAAAATCGCGTTCATTCATCAGCACTTTGTATTAGCCGAACAACTGACAGGGCTTGAAAATATTTTGCTCAGCTTCAGTTCCGGCAGTTTTTCCCTGAAAATAAAAAACACTTCAGAAGTATTAGCTGCGGCCAACAAGATTCTTAGCCGCTTCAACTGGAAAATAGAATTAAGTAAACCGGTTAGCCAATTAAGCGTGGGTGAGCAGCAGCGTCTTGAGATCTTAAAAGCCCTGCTGCAAGAGCCTGAGATTATTATCTTTGATGAGCCCACGGCTGTTCTGACGCCGCAAGAGTCCGAAGAACTGATGCAATTTATTCTTCAGCTAAAACGTGAAAATAAAACGATCATTTTAATTTCACACAAGCTTAATGAGATTAAATCGGTGTCAGACTCTATCAGCGTTTTGCGATTAGGCCGCTTAATTCAATCCTCACCTGCGCGTGAACTCAGTATTGAGAACATGGCAGAATTAATGATTGGCCGCCAGGTCGTTAAAAACACAAACTTTACCCGACCGACCGAGCGCGAAGTATTAATTAAAATCCCCAACTCTGACATTTCATTATTTCAATCCGAAATTTTCGGAGTCGCCGGCATCGAAGGTAACGGCCAAAGCGCCTTGATTGCATCGCTACTGAAAGAAATGAGTGATCGACAAATCAAGTACGGAGACATCACCGAAGACCGTATCAAACTTTCGGTTTTTGAAAATATGAATTTATGGGAGCACATGCTCCTAAAGCATAAAAATGAATTTTTAAGTAAAGGATTAATTTTTGAATCACGCCTGCGAAAGGTGACAGAAGATCTTGTCAAAAACTGGGACGTCAGACCTGTTGATATTGATAAACCTCTTTCTGAATTCTCAGGCGGCAATCAGCAGAAGTTTGTTGTCGGCCGAGAGCTGTGGAATCATCCGGATGCGCTATTGGCCGCCCACCCGACCCGCGGTGTGGATTTAGGTGCCCAGGAAAACATTCACAATTCACTTTTAGAATTTTCAAAACAAAAAAAGACCGTCGTTTTAGTTTCTTCGGACTTAAATGAGGTGCTTTATCTTTCTGACCGCTTTGTGATCTTAAATAAGAATAAAATTTACGGTCCTTTTAATCGCGGAGAATTAAACGAACAGCAAATCGGCCTTATTATGGCGGCCGACAACAACGATGGAATAAGATTGGCGGGGCAACTGTGAACCGTAATATCTTTAACCTGACACGTCTGGCGCCTTGGTTAGGCTTAATAGGTGGGCTGGTTCTTTGCTGCCTTCTGGCTTTGTTTTTTCATGAAAGCCCTTGGCACGTATTTAAAATTCTGACCACCAGCTTTTATAATTCAAAATTCGACTTAGGTTTAACTTTGTTCTACACCACCTGCCTGATCTTCGCAGGCTTATCTTTTGCCGTTCCAATGAAGGCCGGTCTCTTCCATATCGGAAGCGAAGGGCAGATTTTATTTTCTGCTCTCATCGGCGCTTACCTGGGCACTGCTATCGTGCCTTTTGATAACCCATTCAGTTTTATTATTGCTACAGCCATTATTATTTTATCTACATTGGCCGCCGGGGCTGCTAGCGCCCTTTTGATTGCCGCTTTTAAAATTTTCAAACAGGCTCATGAGGTTGTTGTTGCCATTATGCTGAATTTTATTTTTGCAGCGATCACCACCTGGCTTACCGTCAACAGACTGCAAAGCCCGACATCGCAAAATCCCGAAACCGCTTTAATTAATGAAAGCTTTCAGTTTTTAAAAAATGATTATTTAAAAACTTACTTTGAAAATTCTCCGGTAAGTGTCTTTTTATTTGCGGCACTGGGCTGTTGTATGATTTTACACTTTGTCGAACGTAAAACATTTATCGGTTATAAAATCCGTGCTTATGGGGCCAATCCCCATGCCGCTGCACGCCTGGGCTTCACTCAGAATGAAATCCTGATGATCAGTCTCGGTATGGCAGGAGTATTTTCAGCCGGCGTTGGGTTAACCGAAGTCTTTGGTAACACCTTTCAGTACAAAATCGGATTTTCACCGCAGTACGGATTCCTGGGAATTGCCGTATCGCTTTTAGCACAACAAAATTTTCTGGGAATTATCGGATCGGCGTTTCTTATGGCCTGCCTTCACAAGGGCGCATCCGATTTGGATCTTGAAACCGAGCACTTAACCCGCGATTTTTCACGTGTGTTACAGGCTATTATCATTTTCTCAGTGGCCGCTTCGTATTATTTGGCCCAACACTTCGCAGGCCGTAAGAGGAAAAGCTAATGGATTCAGCCTTAGTTCTTATTCTTCTTTCAGCTTTGCGCGTATCGCTTCCACTGCTATTTGCCGCAACCGGCGGTTACTTTTCAGAAAAATCCGGAGTGGCCCAAATTGCGCTGGAAGCGTATTTGCTGATTGGAGCTTTCACGGCTGCCAGTTTCACCTACTACTCCAAGTCTTTGGTTGTAGGTTACCTGGCGGCGGCTGTCTTCACCGCTTTGTTCTCACAAATATTTTCGCTGCTTATTTTAAAATTTAAGGGGAATTCTATTGTCATCGGTACCGGTTTAAATCTACTGGCCATGGGAATCATTCCGATCATCAGCAAAACCATTTTCAATTCGACAGGCTCAACACCTTCAATCGAACTGCCGGAAGCTTCTCCGTACTTTCCGTACATTGTTTTAGTATTAACTTTGGCGGTTTCCTTCTGGCTTTCTGAAAAAACAATTTGGGGCCTGCAAATGAAGTTTGCCGGTGAAAAAAAATTGGCTTTGCAGTCAGTTGGAATCAGCCCGTCACTTCGCCAATGGCAATCATTGACTTACTCTGCGTTTGTTACCGGACTTGGCGGAGCAGTGCTGTCGACTTCATTATCGTCTAACTATTCGCCGCTAATGAGCTCTGGCCGGGGATTCATCGCACTCGCGGCACTTATCTTTGCCGGCTGGAACCTTCCGAGGTCTTTAATCGTTTGCCTCTTCTTCGGGTTGTGTGAAGCGTTACAAATTCAAATGCAATCGAACGAAGCCATCTCTACTTACATCGCAGCAGAATTCATTCAAATGATTCCTTATGCGGCCACACTTGCGGCACTTCTTGTCCTTCGTTCTAAGTACCCACCAGCCGAATTAAAATAAAAAGTCCGGCGGTTTTTAACTTGAAATTTAGCTGAACTGTTGCAGAATCTCGCCATTAGGAGATCTAAATGAAAAGCTTAATTTCTGTATTGTTTTTTGCTGTATTAACAAGCTCAACAACAGCTTACTCTTGGGGAGGCCGCGGCCACGCTACTTTATGTGAAGCTGCTGTTTTTTTAGTTAAAACGCCTGAACTGAAAGAGTTTTTAACAACAAGACCCCATATCATGGGCCACCTTTGTAATATTCCGGACATTTACTGGAAGTCACTTCCTTCAGACATCCGAAAAACCGGAGACCCAGGGCACTATTTCAATCCGGAAAAACTGGGTTTGAAGATTGAAGAAGTTCCTGCTGATTACAAAAAGATCGTTGAACAGTTCACCGGGAAACCCAATAAAATGAATGAAGCACAGACTTTATTCTCTATTCCTGACGATGTAGGTTCCGCTTGGTGGCGCGCAGATCAGTTCTACCGTTTGGCAGTAGAGGGCGCAAAAAAAGCTAAGGCCCACACACCTCCGAAAGACTGGAAGGAAACTCAAGACAACAAGCTTCCTTTCAATGAAGGCACATTCCAAATGATGACCAACATGGGAATCATGGGGCACTTCGTAGGTGATTTAGGCCAACCGTTTCACGTAACGTCAGACCACGATGGATACGCAGCCAATCACGGCGGCATCCACAGCTATTACGAAGAGCAGGTTGTAGCCTTCTTTGATGGCGATATGATGTCTAAAATCATTAAAGAAGCTAAAGCCATGAAGAATCCGAAGTTCACTCAGCAAGATTCAACAATAGAAAACTTGCGGGCCTTGAGCCTGATTTCTTATGCAGAAATCAAAGATGTTTTAAAGGCTGATAAAGTCATTAAGCCTTCGGTTCTTACGATCGATAAAGGAATGAGCAACAAAAAAGCCGCTGAACGCAAACCGGCCGGTGAAAACTACAAAGCATTCGAAAAACTTATTATCCGTCAAATGGCGAGATCAAGTGTATTACTGGCTCATATGTGGGAGCAAATGTACAAAGAAGCGGGTTCTCCTCAGGTCAGCGAATACGGAAGTTACTTGTACCCGTTCACACCTGATTTTGTAAAACCTGATTATTTCGAAACAAAGTAATTAAAAAATATACTTCAGCGAAACCTGATTAATGAAATTAGTCAGGTTTAATTGCTGGTTCGTAGCAGCAGTTAAAGTTCCATCGATGGTGACTCTGTTAAATAGAATACCTATTCCTGCGTTTAAAGTTGTCGAATTCGGCCCATTTGTAAACTCAGAAAGCCCGCCAGTGGCCGCTGCCAGAAACCCCGCTGGGTAGCCCACTTCATCTCTTGATTGATTAACTAAAACGGTCTGCTTGACCGAGGACCTCAACTTTAACCATGTGGCCGCCTGCGATTCGAATCCGAACCATACCGGCAATGTCGTATTTAAGTAGGCTTGCACGCAGTTAGTGCCCGACAATCTTCTACAATCCACTTTTGTTGTGTTTATTTCTCCACCCCAGAACAAATCATTAAATTCTTTGGTGTTACTATCGACCAAACCCAGCCTCAAAGTTTGAATGATATGAAATTCAGACTCCACCCCGGCAACTTCAGCCTTTACCGGCTCTCTCGCGAAGGAAGCGAAGGCTTCTATGTTATCTCCGATGTAGTTAAGACTGGCTGACAGTCCACCTGATCCATCAAATTTATTAGCGGCTGTTTCAACTTCGTTGTTAAAGGCACTCATGGCTGTAAACTGCCATGCGCCAACCTCTGCCGCTACGGCCAAGCCTGCTGAGCTTTCTTTGTCTCCGCTTACTTTGTCGCGAAAATTAGAATACAAAGCAGAGACGGCCCAATTGGCTTCGTCAGTTTCACCGGCAAAAAACAAATGTAATGGGTTCTGCTGCAGTCTAAAGCCATAGCCTAACGAATTAACAAAGGCGCGTGTTCTATAAACCGATTCATTCTGATGACCTAAAGACACGGCATAAGTCTTTTCTTTCCAGCGTCTGACGACCATGCCTTCTGCATGTGAAGTTAAAGTTGCTGAAGCACTGGCATCAGCCGAGCCAGATTCGAAAACGGCCAGTTCCTCTAAATAATTAAGATCAATAGGGTTTGAAAAAATCAGCTGCTCATCTATTAAATGCGGAGAGCTGTTAAGCGCACTCAGTCTGGCTTTGGTGGCGTTCGCCAGTGACGATGATAGAACAATTAAAGAAAAAGCAGAGAAGAAATAGAGTAATTTCACGAAATCAGACTAACCGAAGTCAGATCAGTGTTCTAGAAATAAAAAAGCCCCGGTTTCCCGAGGCTTTTTTGTTACTTAATTTCAGTTAAGAAATTAGTACCAGTAAGTCAAACCAACCATTGCTAACAAGTTATTAGCATTGATTACTTGGCCACCGGCCATAGTTCCAGCTAAAGAACCGTCAAGAGTCAATTTGTTGAATTTCAAACCAGCACCCATGTTAACAGTTGTATCGTTACCTGCAGGTGAGAATTCAGTCACTGTACCTAAGTTGTTCTCAGTTTTAGTGTTGTTCATCAATTGCAAAGTTTGTGTGATAGAACCACGTAATGTTAACCAAGAAGCAGCATCTACTTCAGTACCGATCCAAACAGGCAATGTCATTGAAGTCATTTTGCCGCCAGAAACGTCTTCTTTAGAAGTAGAGTTGTTCAAGCTAGCACCGTAGAAGAAACCTGAACCATCTTTTTTAACTTCAGTCATCGCACCGATAGCGATTGATGTAGCAGTATATTTAGATGTTTCGCCAGTTACGTTATCTTCAGTTTTGAAACCTAAAGAAGATAAGTTACCGAACAAGTACCAAGAATCCATCATGTATCCACCGTTAGCGCCGATTGCAGCAGTACCTGTGTATTTGTCGCCATCGCCAAGTTCAACAGTTGAAGTTAAACCTAAACGTAAAGCAGCATCCCAGTTACCAGCACGAGCACCTAAGCGAACGCCCATAGAAGATTCTTTTGCAGCAGTACCTGCAGCTAAACCTGGAGTTTTATCTTGGTAGTTAGAGTAAACTAACGTAGCAGCCCAAGCCATATCAGCAGCTTTAGCACCGTAAGTTAATTCGATTGGATTTTGTTGGCCGAAAGCAAAACCAGCGTTAGCACCTAAAGCAGCACCTAAGCTACGAAGACCGCCAACAGAAGCATTTGGAGAATCGTGACCTAAAGACAGACCCCATTTAGTGTCGCCCATAGTACGAACAACCATACCTTCAGCACCATCAGTTAATGATGTAGAAGTTGTTGCACCTGATTCCAAATTAACATAGTCGCTTCCTAAAGCAAAAATGTCTGCTGGATTGTTGTATACAGTTGCTGTGTCAACAAGGTGTGGAGAGTTTGCTAATGCAGCTACACGAGCACGTGTTGCTTGAGCATTTACAGCAGCTAATGCTACCGCGATTACTAATAGTTTTTTCATTTTGCGTCCTTTCGTTAAGTGCAAATTGTGTTTTATGTTTAACCTAATAACGAAATCGTAATTATGGTCTTTGGTAAACGCAACCGAAAAAGTTTTACATATTTTTGTTCCGCCTTTGTGATCCGCGATTTATGGGTCTGCGGTGTGTACTAAACGCATCACATGCATTGATATTAATTTCAGCAAGAAGAATTCGGTAAAATAATTTTTTCTATAAAAATAATTTTCACTAAAAATCAATTTCTCCTCTGAAAAATTAAAATTTTTTAATTTATTTTAGTTTTGCGACAGCTTGAAAAAATGTGGCTCTCATTTTTTGTAAGATCCGAATTTCTATGGAGAATTGTTCATTCGCTTTACACCTATTAAATAACGCGAACGCTCTCAACATGATGAGTCAATATCGCGTCTTTGGTCTAGTATTAAGCATTTAACTCCAATCTAAATCAGGCAGAACTATTATGGTCCTGTAAATTACAGATCGCGCCGTAGACCTACGTCGGTTTAAACATGACTTTTATCATTCATAATCTGAATATAACTTCATGATTAATCAAAAGAATTCCAAGTTAAAAATGTTGAACGGAATCATTAAAAGACATCCTGATGGTTTTGGCTTCTTTATACCTGACGACAAAGAGCACCCTGATGTTTACGTTCCCCAACACGCGATGAAGTCTGCAATGACCAATGATCGCGCCACTATTAATGTAGAAAAAGAAAGAGACGGCCGCTTTAGAGGCGAGATCGTACGTATTACCGAAAGAGCAAATAAGCGTATCGCCGGAGCTTTTAAAAAAATTGCGCCTGAGTATGGCCTTATTAAAGATGAAGGCCGTGGCTGGGGTAAAGACCTCCGTATTCCAATGGAAAAGTCTAAGGGCGCACAAGATGGCGATTTAGTTGAAGCCGCTATTACTTCGTTTCCTGACGAAGGAACCTTCGAAGGTGAAGTTTTAAACGTTCTGGGAGACGCCAAAGATCCTTTAAATGACATCAAACGCGTGGTGATCACGCAGAACATTCCGGAGCACTTCTCTAAAGAAACTTTGCAAGAGGCGAAAACCTTTAACAACAATCCCGATCAAAAAGACTTTGCAGGCCGCAAAGACCTTCGTGGACTTAACATCATTACTATAGATGGAGCCACCGCTAAAGACTTTGACGATGCCGTTTATACCGAGATGACCGATTCAGGCTTTCACCTTTATGTCGCCATTGCGGATGTCAGCCATTACGTTCAAACCGGTACGGCCATGGATAAAGAGGCTTATGAAAGAGGAACTTCAGTCTACTTTCCTAACTTCGTTATCCCGATGCTGCCAGAGCAATTAAGTAATGGTCTTTGTTCTTTAAACCCTCACGTTCCCCGCTTGGCCCTTGTTGCCGAAATGAAGTTTGATTTTACCGGTGAAATGAAGTCCTCACAGTTTTATGAAGGTGTGATTGAAAGTAAAGCCCGTGTAACTTACGGCGAAGCTCAAGAGCTTGTCGATGGCGCTGAAATTCAAAAATTGGATCACGTAAAAGAAAACATCTTCCGCTGTGCTGATTTAGCCAGAGTTTTAATGGCAAAACGATTCAAAGAAGGCTCTCTGGATCTTGAAGTACCTGAAACTGAACTGGTTATTGATGGCGCAGGCGAACCGATCGACGTGATCAAGTCAGAACGTTTATTTGCCCACCGATTAATTGAAGAATTAATGCTGGCAGCAAACGTAGCTGTCGCCAAATTTTTTACTGAGAAGCAGATTCCTGCCTTTTACCGTGTGCACGATGCGCCGGATGAAGAAAAAATATCGAATTTGCAAAACTATATGGAAGGCATGGGCGAAAGGGTCACTCTAGGCGGCGGCAAGCTGCAAAAGCGTTTAACCCGCGCGCTTCAGCACTTTGAAGGTAAACCCGAAGCACAGATTATTCATATTCTGACTTTGCGTTCGATGAGCCAGGCCAAGTACACCAATGTAAATGTGGGCCACTTCGGATTAGGCTTTGATTTTTATACGCACTTTACATCTCCGATCAGACGTTACCCTGATCTAATTGTTCACCGTTTGTTAAAAAACTTAGTGATGCCGAACAGCCGTTACCGCTTAATGGCAGAAGACGATCTTGCCACGGCAGGAACCTGGCTTTCAGCCTGTGAACAACGGTCAGCAAAAGCTGAAAGGCAGATTCAGGCCATTAAAAAAGCCCGCTTTATGAATAAATTGGTGGGTGAAAGCTATGACGGCCTGATCAGCTCTGTTACGAAGTTCGGTGTCTTTGTGTTGCTTCGCGAATTTAACATCGATGGCCTGGTCAGATTAGATGATCTCGGCGGCGAAAAATTTGAATTCGACGAACAGAATCTGACTTTAACAGCAAAGCGTTCAGGGTTTTCGTACAAAATGGGCGATGTCGTTCGCGTGACTGTCAGCATGGTCGACATCGAACAGGGCCAAATTAACTTCGTTCTTGAAGGCCACGAAAGCAAGGCTGCTGTAAGCAAACAGGATTCAAAATCCGGTCGCAGATTTGACGGTAAAAAAAGATATGCCGAAGAAAAACGTCCTTCACAGCGGGAAAAATCCGGCCCGCAGGGTGAAAAGCGTTTTTCTCGTGATGGAAAGAAATCTTTTGGCCATGGTAAAAAGCGCGATGAATCTAACAGTGAAAAGCGTGCTGGATCGCACGACGAAAAGCGTGGCGGCCCACAAGACGAAAGCCGCCGCGATGAACGCGGCGAAAGAGCCGGACGCGGAAACAAACAAAATAATAAATTTAAATTTTCTGAAAACAGAAATGCTGCAGGCAAAAAAGACAGCGGTAAGAAGTTCACAAGACCTGAAACCCCTGCCCCTGCAAAAAAAGAAAATTTTTATAACCCTGCCCCACCGGCAAAGTCATCTGGGGAATATGTGCCACAGCCGCGCTACTCTTCATTGACTGATTACTTAGATCAAAGAAAGCAGAAAGGTTCCCATGAAACGGAGTCAGAACAGAAGCGCCCTTTTAGGGCCTCTGAAGATAGGTCGAACACTGAAAAACGCGGCCAGGCTAAGAACGATAGTCGCGGTACTGGCAAAGCACGGCCTCAGAAATTCGGTCGAAAAAATAAATCTAGGTAATTTTCTTAACTCTTCACAGGATGAAGATAAGAAGAATGAGCATCTGACAATGCAAACGCGTCTGCGCCTCAGCTTTGAGGAGTTAGGCCCGACGTTTGTTAAATTCGGTCAGTTGCTGGCCTCTCGTCCCGACTTGGTTCCGCCGGAATACACAGAAGAAATGGCGCTGCTACAAGATCAGGTTCAGCCACTTGAATATAAAGTCGTAGAGCAAGTCATAACCGAAGACCTTGGCCCCGACTGGAAGAAACACTTTTCTTTTATTGAAGAAAAACCTCTGGGATCAGCAAGTATCGCGCAGGTTCACCGCGCCATTCTGACAAACGGTAAACGTGTCGTTATTAAAGTTCAGCGCCCGGGCATTGTTAACAAAATCAATGATGACTTAAATGTTCTTTATTTTTTGGCTGAACTGGTAGAAAAATACATTCCTGAAACAAAACCCTTCAATCCTGTTGGGATGATCGATGAATATTTTAAAACCTTAGAGCTTGAAACTAATTTCATAGTCGAAGGCAACAACATCCGCAAATTCAGAGAGAATTTTAAAAATGAGCCGCAAGTTTTAATTCCTGAAGTTCATTTTGAATTAGTTACCGAGCGCATTTTAGTAATGGATGAAATGCTGGGCCGGCGCTTGTCTCAGGAAGATTCGCTGAACCAGGCAGGAGTAGATCCTACTGAAATTATTAAAATCGGCTTCCGCGCTTATTTAAAAATGGTTTTTATGGATGGATTCTTTCATGGGGATCTGCACCCCGGGAATTTTTTCGTATTTCCGAACAACCGAATTGGCTTGATTGATTTCGGTGTCGTCGGGCGGCTGAATTCAAAATCTCAGTCAGCTATCGTCAATATGCTGATTGCGCTTTCAAAAGAAGATTACACGCGCCTGGCCTATGAGTATGTGGACCTTGCGCCCTTTTCGGACGAAGTTAACGTGGATCTCTTCGCCCGCGAATTACAAGCCCTGATATCGCCTTACTGGGGTTTAACCATGAAGCACATGAACATCGGTAAAATCCTGATGTCGTCTTCCAGTATTGCGGCTCAACACGGTCTATCGGTTCCAACCGAACTGATGCTTTACTTTAAGTCGATTGTATCTATTGAGGGCTTAGGGCAGAAGATCAGCACGGACTTTGACTTCCTGAACTTTACCCTCACCATGGTGACTGAGGTGGCGCAACACCAGTTCAAGCCGATGAAGTTCGTAGATGAAGCACAGATTCTGTTACGTGAGTCCCGTGGGTTCCTGAATGCCCTTCCCCGCCAGCTTAATTTGATTTTACGAAGAATGAATTCTCCTGATTACCGCACAAAACTTCACGTTGAAGGAATCGACGATCTGAAGCGAAGTTTTGAGATTTCGTTTAACTTACTGTTTTTGGGAGTTATCATCGCCGCCTTAATTATTTCCAGCTCGCTGATTTATCCTCATCGAGAAGGTTGGATGATCGGGGATATTCCCGGTCTCAGCCTGGTTGGTTATCTTTTGGCAGCAGGCCTTAGTGTTGTCGCGTTTATAAACTTTATTAAGAAGTCATGAGTCACAGAAGGAATTATGCAACAGATTTATTACGAACTGAGCGTATTGGCAAAAGCAGTTAATTTCAAAAACCTATCCGGTGCCGCTCTTCATGTGGGCCTGAGCCAGCCGCAGTTATCCCGTATTATTGCCAGAATCGAAGATGAATTAAAAATTGTTCTGTTAGACCGTTCAGCAAAAAGAAAATCCGGCTGGATGCCCATTGCGTTTCAACTGGCGCAAATGTTTGAAAAATCGATCAAGCGTCTCGAAACCGAGTTACATAGCCTCAGCCAAAACCAGTTGGTCAGCGAAATCCACATTGGCACTCTGGAAGGCCTTTCAAGCTTCGCAATGAATGCCTGCAAACACTGCTTTGACCAAATCGGTGTTTCAAAAATTTACGTTGAAATCTATGACCTAAACGAACTGGAAGCGCACTTTCTTTCAGGAAATTTAGATATCATTTTTACATCAAAAACTCCAGGCCGCCAAAAATTCAAATACCTGCACGAACTGGGTTTTCAAGTTCTAGAAAAAATTCAAACCAACAAAAACTACGCTTTACTATCAAGTTTTGAATATGGCCGCGCCAACAAAAAAGATTTCGACGACTTCAAACACGTTCTAGTTACAAACTCACTGACGATCAGAAAAGACTGGTTCGGCGCCTACGGCGGCACCGGCTTTATGCCCACCGAAGCCAAAAAAGGAAAATCAAAAGAGCACGAACCAGTATTAATGATCGGCTCAGAAATCCTAAACCCAAGCTTATGGTCCCAAGTCATTACCGCAATTGACCGTTAAAAGACGGCCCGATTGATTTATTAGAATTTCTTTTAAGTTTTTTCTTAGATAAAATTACACCTCCGAAAAGCGTGACGCGTCTCAGGCAATTTAATTAGCCAAGTTTGCGGTATTCCGCAGGCTTGGCTAATTAAATTGCCTGAGTTTCGGAGAAGGCAGGAGCCTGTGTGTAATTTTATCTAAGAAAAAACTTAAAAGAAATTCTAATAAATCAATCGCGCCAGAAGTGGCACATGTAACCATCCGGATTCTTCTGCAAGTAATCCTGATGGTATTCCTCAGCAGAAAAGAATTGAACCCCGGACTCCCCGCCCACAGGCGCAATTTCCGTAACTATAGGACGCGTCCACCGGCCGGACTTTTGC
>JANWIU010000009.1 GCA_025449725.1 Pseudobdellovibrio sp. | reverse complement strand
GAAACTTAATGTTATAGGAGTTAATTTCTGCAAGAGTTAAACTGTGTAACAAAGAAGAATCGTAAGGGAAAAATCTCCAAAAAATAGTTGCATCTTTGCTTTCCTGGTAGATTTGAACCAAAGATTTCAGGTTTTTATCTGTTAGCGGTGAAAAGATAAAGTTTTGCTTTGCAGAGCCCCGGGCAGAAACGGCCTGTTTGTAATCCTCTTCATTTGTGACTACAAAAAACAGTGGTTCGTGCCCTACCAGAAGATTCGCCAAAGCATATTTTGGCAACGAAAGAAAAACCAAGTCGTCTGCTGCTAAATTTTGCTTTAAAAAAGAATGAACTTGTTCAGTTGCTAAATCGTAACCGGAAATATCAAAAAAGAATGAAGTCTTATTGTTGTGTGAGGCCTTTCGCTTTCGGCGGGCCAGGACATCAGATCGGATGTCTTCTGCTAGCGCTATCTGATACCGGTAAAAGGAGTTGTAACTGGACTTCATGTTCATAAAAGTTTATTGTAGCAGAGATGACGCAAAAGACCAGCCTTGGCATCGTGGTACCTTGTTTTAATGAAGAGCATAACGTTGCCAACTTCGAAGCGGAGCTGTCTCAATTTATAGCTATGGCGTCTGTTTATTACCCCCAGTTGGAAATCAAATTCTATATTGTCGAAAATAACTCGACCGACCGAACGGCAGAAAAACTGGCGCAGTTGTCCGGTAAATTTGAAATGGTCCAGATTCTCAGTTGTAAAATTCAGGGCTACGGGGCTGCTCTAAAACACGGTTTTGAAAAGGCCAGAGAACATCAATTTATTTCGTTCCTGGATTTTGATAATACTTATCCCATGGCAGCACTTTTTAAGTTGCTGACAGAGCTGGAAGAGAAAAAACTCGACCTCATTTACGGTGCCAGATTACATGAAGATTCTGAAATCGATATTATTAGAAAATCGGGCAATAAACTTTACGTTGTCATTCTAAAAGCTTTAATGCGTTCAAACTTGTCTGATGTTTGCAGTGGAATGCGAGTCTTCAAATCGGAGTTGGCAAACTCAATTTTGAAGCTGGAAAAAAATGACCTCGCATTTTCTATTCAATTGACCAGCTATGCGTTACTGAACAAATGGAAGGTGGGCGAGCTTCCCATTAGTTACAGAAAGCGCGTGGGGTATTCCAAGCTTTCTGTCGTTCGTGACGGTATTGCCTTTTTATGGGTTGCCGTAAAAGCCGGAGTATTTAAAAAACTCTGATGTTGAAAATTATTTTATATTGCAGTCAAGAAAACGAATTCGAAAATCAAAAGAGTCTGCTGCGAAAAAACGGCTTTTCTGAAGAAACTCTCGTTTTCGGCAATTCAAATACAAAAACCAGAGAACAGCTTATTAATGAGAACTTAAATTTCTGGCTTTTGTTTCTGGATCATGACTGTGTTCCGAACTCAAAAACCCGATCGAAAATACTCAGCATCGCAAAGGATTCGCCGAATAAATCTGCGGTTTACGCCGGAGTCTACGAAAACCCCGAAAAAGCAAATTCATTGCAGAAGGCACATAACAAAATTGCCAATACGTGGGTGGAACAGTCTTATGAGGGGCCAGGCGAAGAGCCTTGTTTACTGGGTGGATTTTTTTTAATTGCAGCGACTTCCCCTGTGCCGGTTCCGCAAGTAAAGTTTTGGGGCGCGGAAGATAAGCTTTTGGCTCAGCACCTGCGAAAAGCAGGATATCAGTTCCATTTTTCAAAAGAGTTAAAAGCTATTCATTACACAAGCAAAAAGTTTGGCCACTTCGTAAGAAGAGCTTTTCTGCACGGTCGCAACGATGAGATTTATTTTAAAAAAAATGAATCCTCTAGGATTTTCTATTGGATTCGAAAAATTGAGTTTTTAGATTTGCGTTTAATGCCTTTAATTCTTCTTCACTTTTGTATTCAAAAAGGGGCAAAAGCATTTCAAAAAGCTCTCCCGAAGAATAAGCAATAAAAGTCATACAGAATCCTAAAAAGCCCAGACTAAATGCCGAAATCGCGCAAACGATGACCAACATCATGATGAGTAAATTCGGATAAACAATGCCGATCAGAATCAACACCAATAATAAAGTAAGAGGCAATAACCTATAGTATCGAAGGCCTTTTTTGAAATTCATTTTTTGTACGGGTACCTGGATGCGTCCCATGTTAAAAATTTTAAAAAACCATTTTGCTAAACTTAGATTTTGCCAGTGGAAGACCTGGGCTGATGGTAAAAAGACAAAGCGCAAATCTTCATTGTACGCGCGGTGGGTAAAATCTAAATCTTCGCCATACTTTTTTAGTGCTGACGAGAATCCGCCAATTTTAATCGCTAAATTTTTATCTAAAAGTAAATGACAGGCCGGAATATGATCAACCGGCACCATGTATTTGTGAGTTTGAATTTGAAAGGCGAATGGAATCAGTTTTGAAACCTGCGCCATAAAATCAAAAGTGTCCTGAATAAAGTAATTTTCAGATCGGTGGGTAACGGTACCGCTGTAACCTAAGAAATTTGATTTTGAATCATTAATAATTTCGTTGTTAGCTAGCTGAATTAATTTTTTCAAATTTCCGGGAACCAGATCGATATCGGGGTCAGTAAGATAAATGTACTGATTCGTGCTGTTTTCAAGTAGGAGTTGTCTGGCGAATCCAAGATTGTTACTTGGATTTTCAAGACATTTACAATTTGTAATTTGTGATTGAAGCCAGGTTCTGATCCAGCCTCTGATTTCATCCTGTTCGTGATTGAGTACGAAAATCCACTCAACATCGTATGCGGCAAGTTCAATTTTAAGCTTTGGCAGGAGACACTGTATCTCTTTTACTTCATCGTAGATGACAATTCCGCATGATAAGCTTTGAATCATCGGTCTTTGCTTCTCCCTTGGGTGCTTTCTGAGGTTATAGATTCACGTACGACGACAACTTTAATTTGTCCAGGATACTGCATTTCATCTTCAATTGTCTTGGCAATTTGTTGTGCGATTTTGAGAGCATTATTATCATCAACTACTTTAGAGTTGACCAGTACACGACACTCTCTTCCACCATTTAAGACAAACACATCGGTAACGCCATTGTACCGTTTTGAGATTTCCTGAAGGCCGGATACCTTTTGAGTATAGGTTTCCACCGTACTTCGACGTGCGCCCGGGCGGCCACCGGAGATCGCATCAGCCGCAATAACTAAAAAATCCATATAGTTTGTTGGAGCGACATCATGGTGATGCGCCCTTACGGCGTAAATCACATCTTCAGCCTCTCCACGAGTTGAAATGAAATCCGCACCAATGACAGCATGGCTTCCATCCAATTCATGATCCAGCGCCTTGCCCAAGTCATGAAGCATGCCGGCACGTTTTGATTTTTTGATTTCTCCGCCAATTTCAGCAGAAAGTAAACTGGCAAACCAGCCCACTTCACCACAGTGAAAATACTGATTTTGGGTATACGAGTAACGGAAGCGCAGCGAACCCATTACCTGACGAATCTCAGGATTAATGTTTTGCAGGCCCAATTCCTTACAAATGATGTCGCCATCGCGTTTGATTTGATTCAGCAACTCAGTCTTAATATTTTCGCAAACTTTTTTAAGCTCTTGCGGAACGATTTTACGTTTATGTTTTTCAATATCCCTGAAAATACGGTCAAAAATTCTTCGAGTTAATTCTCTTCTTACGGGATCATAGCCAACGATCTGAATATTATCCCATCTTTCAGGAGTTGGGGTTTCGTCAATATAGATATCACATCCGGAAATGCTTTGAATCGTTTCAATGTTTTCTTTTAAATTCTGACAAAAAACCTGCCGGGCTTCTTCAGTTGGAAAGTAGCTGGCCGCTATTCCGCGTTCAGTGCTCATTTCTTTTTGAAAGCGCTCAATACAGAGTGCGATAATTTTCTTAGCCCGTTGTTCTGAAAACTCTTTTATTTCTTCTTCCGTCAGATCCGCGTTCTTTTTGAAGTCCTGTGTCGCGTTTTCAATAAGGCGGAATTTTAAATCTGATACGACTTCTTCTTCCACCGCTTGGGTTTTTTCGAGCAGCTCTGTTTTCAGCTGATCTTCAAGTTTCTTCTTGGCATCAGTGTGCTTAGTTATTTCGGCTTGAAGTGAGCTCAGCTTTATTGAGCTTTCCCGCAGTTCAGTTTCTTTCAACATTAAGGAAGCGCGCAGTGTTTTATATTTTTCTTCAGACAAAGTTTTTTTATGACCGACTTGAAGTTCAAGATCCTCACATTTAGCTTCCATCGCCATGTGAGCTTCTTCAACGTTGGACCAAGCTTCAACTTCAATTTCCTGAACTCTTTCCAGGCGATCTTGCTCTTCCTCATCGAACTTTGCTTTTGCTTCTGCCAAAATTTCCTGAGCTTCTTCTTGGGCTTCCTTTAAAATTTGATTACGAACAAGCAAAAATAGCAGAAAAAGCAAACCGGAACCGGCAACAAGTCCAACAACAAAATACATCGCATATAAAGAAAAATTCATATTCAAACAGTTTATCCTCCGGGCGTTCAATGATTCAAGGAAACGATGAAAAACAGCGTGCGTTATAAGGTGCAAGTAAGAGGCTTTTAATACATAAGTTGAGCATGAAGTTTTTAAATTTTCTGAAAAAAGTCACCGTCATCGTTCTGGTCGTATTCCTGTTTGTTTGGATCTTCGGGGCAAACTACGCCTTTGTTTTCAAGCGACGGGTAGTTGGCGAAGTTGTGGCGGTTGAGAGAGTCGACATAAACGGTGTCGCTGTAGTTACAGGCAATACGCAACAGATTAACCCACAAGTTTTTTCGTTTTCAGTAGGTATTAAAGATAATAGATCCGGTGAAATCTATATGGCTTCTTCAGAAGATCGGCAGTGGGCTGCGGTTGCTAAAGGCAATTGCGTAATTGCGGCGTATTTTCCGTATCCGCCGTGGAACCTTTCAAAGGCGAACACCAATCATAATGCAAGGTTGCTGCGTAATTTTGTAAATTGCGAACAGCTGGTTGACGACGATAGCTTTTGGGGCAAACTAAAATTTTTCTTCTTAATAAATTAACGGATGATAGAGGCTAAAGTTGAGGGAGTTCGCAGGGCAAATCGCTTTGCGCTGTTGGTTCTTTGGTGAACTAAATAGGCCATTGTAAGGACCAGGAATATCAAGAACCAGTTTCGCATCTGCATATAAAACAACATAATTACTACTGAACTTTCCTGCCGGTGAAATAAGCTTGGCAATAATCGTATCCGCTTTTCAAACTGAGTAATACACTGAGCCAAAGAAGTCCATATCCGATTCTTTGGTTGGGAATCTGGGCATGTAAATCGTTCAAAAGCAGCATAGGGACTGCAATCATTTGTAGCGCCGCCTTCCACTTGCCTGCTGATTGTGCAGAGATAACAACTCCATCAGCAGCGGCAACTGCCCGGACTCCTCCAACAATCGTGTCCCGTGACACAAAAAGAATAACCATCCATGGGTCAACTAAGGACCGCGTGAGCAACAAAATCAAGATGCTTGAAACAAGAATTTTATCGGCAACCGGATCAAAAAATTTTCCGAGATTAGTAACCGCATTAAGTTTACGTGCGTAGTAGCCGTCGAGATAATCAGTAACAGACGCAATGATAAAACAGATGGCAGCGCACCATCGCCCCACGTCAGTATTCATGTATAAAAAGAGCGCTGTGGGAACAACTAAAAAAATTCGCGATGCTGTTAAGTATAGAGGTAATTTGCTCATGCGTCCTATTAAGTGTTGTTTGAATCCCTCTTGTCTGTCAAGATTAAGAGGTTGCTGACTGCGGTTTTTAGATGATCGCATGGAGAATGAAAAATGGACCGAAACTTAGCACTTGAATTTGTTAGAATTACCGAAGCAGCTGCGCTTGCATCTGCAAAATGGATGGGTCGCGGAGACGAAAAGGCAGCGGACCAAGCAGCGGTCGATGCGATGAGAAGAGCTTTTGATAGTGTTCACATTGATGGCACCGTTGTTATCGGCGAGGGCGAACGCGATGAAGCTCCGATGTTATATATCGGGGAAAAAGTCGGTTCTAAGAAAGAAGACTCGCCGTCGATTGATATTGCACTTGATCCTCTCGAAGGGACTACGATTTGCGCAAAAGGAGGCGTGGGTGCCATCGCCGTAATTGCTTGCGCAGAAAAAGGCGGCTTTCTTCATGCGCCGGACACTTACATGGATAAAATTGCTGCCGGGCCTGCAGCCCGAGGATTGATTGATCTGGATTTAACTCCGGCTGAAAATGTTCACCGGGTAGCTGAAGCCAATAAAAAATCGGTTGGAGATATTACGGTTGTCATTTTAGAGAGAGACCGCCACTCAGATTTAATTGCTCAAGTTAGAAAAACCGGCGCCCGTATTCAGCTCATCGGTGACGGTGACGTTTCGGCAGCTGTTGCAGCCGGTTGGGAAGATTCAGGAATTGATCTTTTAATGGGAATCGGTGGAGCACCTGAAGGCGTAATTTCTGCGGCAGCTATGCGCTGCCTGGGCGGAGATTTTCAGGGGCGGTTAAAATTTCGTAACGAAGGTGAAAAAGAACGGGCGACCAGAATGGGAGTCAAAGATTTGAACCGTAAGTACGGTCTGACGGACCTGGCTTCAGGAAACGTAGTCTTTTGTGCGACCGGTGTGACAGATGGACCACTTTTAAAAGGGGTCAAATTGTTGCCTGGTGGTCTTGGTAAGACTCACTCCGTGGTGATGCGTTCTCAGACCGGCACAATTCGTAATATTGAAGCTCAACATAATTTTTTACTTAAAAAGGCTATGCGGTAAATGCAGGTTCAGTGTTTTCATTGTCAGGAAGTACTTAAGTTTGAATCGAAAGTCGGGTTCAGAGAAGAGTGTTCGAAGTGCAGATCTGATCTGCATGTTTGTAAGAACTGCGAATTCTACGACAAAAGAGCCTACAATGAATGCAGGGAGCCCAGTGCAGAAGTCGTGCGCGAAAAGGACCGTGCGAATTACTGTGAATTCTTTATTGCAAGAGCTTCTTTGAATTCAGCGATAGATGAAAAAGCAAAGCTGAAAGCGGCAGCGGAATCTTTATTTAAAAAAAATAATTAATGACAAGGAGACATCATGGCGACAGCAAGCACCAAAGAAGTTTTTAATTGTTCGGTAGAAGAATTTTTTAAAATTGTTTCTGATTATGAAAAGTATTCTGAATTTTTACCTGAAGTTAAATCTGTAAAGGTGACTAAGAATGAAGGTGGCGTGAAAGAAATGGATTATCACGTTTCCTTAATTAAATCGATCAAGTACAAATTGAAGGTTAAAGAAGTTCCGAATGAAAGCGTAAATTTTGATTTCGTCAGTGGTGATGTATTCAAATCTATGAAGGGTTCCTGGAAGCTGGCGAACAAGGACGGTAAATGCGCGGTGGACTACAACGTGGAAGCAACTTTCGGAATGTTGGTTCCGGAATCAATGGCAAAAACATTAGTGGCGGCGAATTTGCCGCTTATGATGAGCAATTTTAGAAAACGGGTTAAACAGGTTTATGGCAAATAACGATAAAAAAGAAAAAGACGGCGAATCAGCCTCTACTTCGGAAAAATTGGGAGAGGCGCTTAAAAAAATTATTTCTTCCGGTTCGCCGACAGAGATGTCAAAAGAATTGATCGGCACGGTGTTGGGCCAGGCGTTAAAGGCGAAGGATGATATTACATTAAAAGTATCAAATGAGATGATCTCGCTTGTCCGAAAAATTGATTTTGTAAAAGAGTTTTCTAAATTCGCCGAAAATCACAAATTTAAAGTGACGGCTGAAATTGAAATTCTAAAAAAAGATAACGATCAAAATAAATAATATGTCCAATTGGGGCCGGCTGGAACATCTTGTCTGGAATCATTTGACTGAAAACGGCCTTCAGCAGAACAAGTCTTTTGCTTTATGTGTTTCAGGCGGTTTGGATTCGATGGTTTTATTGCAGTTGTTTCTGCGATTAAAGCCGACAGCACAGGTAAAAGTTCTGCACTATCATCACGGTGATTCGGCAGATGCCGAAATTCAGGAATTTAGAGATCAGAGCCTTGCTTGTGTAAATGAATTCATCAGGACCTGTGGCAAAGAAAATGTGAAATTTTTAACTGAGAAAAGTCCGGTTGCACTAAGCAGCGAAGAGCAGTTTAGAGATGCTCGGATGGCTTTTTTTAAAAAAAATGTAAATTCTGAGGATGTTCTGGTGACCGCGCATCATTTAGATGATCGTTTCGAGACCATTTTGCTGAAGATGATCCGGGGAACTTCGATGGACGGCGTCAGATCTTTTCAGATGTGGAACGGTCAAATTTTCAGGCCGCTACTGGAAACAGCTAAGGCAGAACTTTTTGAATACGCCCAAAGTTCGGCCCTCAAGTGGGTAGAAGACCCCACTAACGACCGAAGCGACTATCTGAGAAATTGGCTTCGCCGCGAATGGCTTGATGAACTGGATAAAAAAGTGCCAGGTGGAAAATCAAACTTAGCCAGGTCCCTGTTTAAAATGATAGATGATGAGGACGACAGGACCTTCGAAGAGTCTTTTTCAGCTCATACCGGTGCAAATTGGGTCGATCGCCAGTGGTTTTCGCTGTTATCGCATCATAATCAAAATCGATCGCTTGCGCTTTTCTTAAAAAAACTCCAAGTGTATGAATTTACAGCTGGGCAACTGGAAGAAATTAGAAAAAGACTCGACAAAAATCAAAAAGAACTCACATTCGAAATGTTAGGTAGAAAATGGGTTATTAACGCAACGCAAATTGTGATAGAATAATTCCAGTTACAGAGAAAGGGTTCTATGAAAACCAATCAAAAAACATTCGCATTATGGTTCGCTCTGGTTGTGTTAACAATCTTCATGTTCCGTGCTTGGGACATCAAACATCAAAAAGCCATCGCTGACTTCAATTATTCTAAACTTTTGCGTGCAGCAGAACTTAAAGAAATAATTGAAGACAAAGTTGTGTTCATTCAGGACCGTGGTGAAATTCGCGGTGAAATCAAACCTGAATTTGAAAAAAAATACGGTGGCCTTCAGTTCCAGATCCCTGGAAACATTTCGGATAAAGGTTTTGAAGAAATGCAGAAGTTTGGAATTACTCCGAACTATGAAACTTCTCAGTCCGACGGGTTGCTGTCTTCAATCGTGATCAACTGGCTTCCGCTGTTGTTGATATTTGGTATGTTCATCTTCATTATGCGTCAGATTCAAGTCGGCGGTGGAAAGGCCATGTCATTTGGTAAATCACGTGCACGATTGGTTGAAAATAAAAATCGTGTAACATTTAAAGATGTTGCCGGCGTAGATGAGGCGAAAGATGATTTGCAAGAAATCGTTCACTTCTTAAAAGACCCGAAAAAATTTACGAAGCTCGGCGGTCGTATTCCTAAAGGGGTTTTACTGGTAGGTCCTCCGGGAACAGGTAAAACTTTGTTAGCAAGAGCCGTTGCCGGTGAAGCCGGTGTACCTTTCTTCACTATTTCAGGTTCAGACTTCGTTGAGATGTTCGTGGGCGTGGGCGCGAGCCGCGTTCGTGACTTATTTGAACAAGGTAAAAAGTCTGCGCCATGTTTGATCTTTATCGATGAGATCGATGCGGTTGGACGTCATCGTGGTTCCGGCATGGGTGGCGGTCACGACGAACGTGAGCAAACTTTGAATCAGTTACTTGTTGAAATGGACGGTTTCGAATCCACTGAAGGTGTGATCTTGATCGCTGCGACTAACAGACCTGACGTTCTCGATCCGGCGTTGTTACGACCGGGCCGTTTCGACAGACGAGTGGTTGTTGGTAAACCAGATGTTAAAGGCCGTGAACAGATTTTATCTGTACACATGAAGAAAACACCGTTGGGACCAGACGTTGAACCTTCTAAGATTGCACGTGGAACTCCTGGGTTTTCAGGCGCGGACTTAGAAAATTTAGTGAATGAGGCCGCTTTAGTAGCAGCACGCAATGATAAAAAGTATCTGGAAATGGAAGACTTCGAAAAAGCAAAAGACAAAGTCATCATGGGTTCTGAGAGAAAATCCATGGTTATCAGTGACGAAGATAAACGTACAACGGCCTATCATGAAGCCGGTCATACTCTTGTAGGCAAAGTCCTTCCAGGTCTGGATCCAATTCATAAAGTGACGATTATTCCTCGGGGAATGGCTTTGGGTTTAACTCAAACTCTTCCTGAAAAAGATGCTTTAAGCTTTTCTAAAACGCAGGCTGAAAGCTGGATTGCCTTCGCATTCGGCGGGCGAGCGGCTGAAGAACTTGTATTTAAAGACTTCACGACGGGCGCATCCAACGATATCGAACGCGCGACCAGCATGGCGCGAAAAATGGTTTGCGAGTGGGGCATGAGCCCATTGGGACCTTTAGCTTATGAAAAAGGTGATAACCCGCCGTTCATGGGTATGGGTTACGGTTCGAAATCAAAAGATTATTCTGAAGCGAAAGCTCAGGAAATTGATGGTGAGATTGCAAAAATTATCAATCATGGCTATTCGGTCGCTCTTAAAATTTTGACGGATCAACGTGATGCTCTTGAGCGACTGACTCAAGCATTACTTGAATTTGAAACGATTGATGCTGCTGAAGTTGAAATGTTAATTCAGGGAGCGGCGGTTTCTGAACTTCAAAAAATCAGAAACAACAGAAAAGAAACTTCACAGGCCGCCTCCGACGGTACGATCACTCCGGATTCTCCTGAGTCATTAACTGGAAGAAAACCTGCTCCGGCGACATGAATGTTTTGAGTAACCTGTTCGAAAACACATATTTCCTGCTAACGCATTTGCGGTGGCAGGATCTGTTCGATATTGTTCTGGTTTGGGCTATCATTTACCGTGTTCTAATCCTTATTAAGAGGACCGGAACCATTCAAATGTTATCCGGACTGGGTATTCTTGCGATTTCTTATATTTTAAGTCAGTGGTTTGAGTTTACGACGTTGAACTTACTTCTTGAAAAATTCTTTTCTAATTTGTTTGTTATCGTTGTTGTGCTGTTCCAGGGCGAGATTCGCCGTGCGTTGGCGCAAATCGGTAGTCATCCATTGTTCAGCGGAGTTTCTTCGGTGATGGAAACTCACATGGTGGAAGAAATCGCAAAGGCGGTCATTACAGTCGCACAAAAAGGTTATGGTGCCTTGATTGTTATCGAGCGCGATATTTTGGTGGACTACCATATTGAAATGGGTACGGAGCTCGATTCAAAAATTTCGGCTCAAGTGCTTGAATCTATTTTTCACCCCCAGGCACCGATGCATGACGGAGCCATTTTGATTCGTGGAAGTAAAATTGTTTCAGCCGGTTGTTTTTTACCGCTAAGTAAAAATCCGGCTATTGATAAAAATTTAGGAACCCGTCACAGGGCTGCAATCGGTTTGACCGAAGAAACCGATGCGCTGGTTCTAGTTGTTTCAGAAGAAACTAAATCTATCAGTGTGGTTCATTCCGGGCACATGAGCCCGAATGTGGAGCTCTCAGATGTTCGCATGGCTCTTTATGATGCTTTCGGTATGAAATACAAAGCATACAGTGAGGTAGGAGCTTGAGACGCTACGGACATCCTCAAGACAGAGTGACCCGGTTGAAGGAGCTTATAGCGGATAATTTTTCGTATAAGCTTGTAGCACTGATTATTTCACTGATCCTTTGGCTTTCTTTACTTAACAAAAGAGAATTCATTACGACTAAAGAATTTGATGTGGATATCATGACTGCGGAAAATTTAGTTGTACTCGGGCAAACTTCTGACCGCTTAAAAGTCAAAGTTTCGGGACCGCAACCTTTGCTTAAGAAATTTGTAGATTCTTCGCAGGTTATCGCATTCGATTTATCTGATAAACCGGTGGGATTTTATGATCTCGAAGTTTCATCTTCAAAAATTGACGTACCGAAAGGTTTGAAGGTCGTTAGTGTGCGGCCGAATACAATTCGGGTAGAGATAATAGATAAGCAAAAAACTGATAAGTAAGGAAAACTATGGGCACGCAAAATACTAAATTGTTCGGCACAGATGGAATACGCGGGACTTCAAATCAGTTTCCAATGACCCCTGAAACGGTCGTGCGAATCGGGCAGGCTATCGGTTACTTAATCAGAAAAAAAATAATTTCTTCGCCTTCTCAGGCCAATCGGGTCGTCATCGGTAAAGATACGCGACTTTCCGGATACATGATCGAACAAGCATTAGCGAGCGGACTGAATTCAATGGGAGTTTACGTTCAGCTCGTGGGGCCACTCCCGACTCCGGCCATTGGTTATTTAACGCGAACTATGCGTGCAGCCGCGGGGGTAGTGATTTCGGCTTCACACAATGCCTATCAGGACAACGGCATAAAAGTATTCGGTCCGGACGGATTCAAACTGGATGACAAGCTTGAAAAAGAAATTGAACTTCTAGTTGCTGACGAAAATCTTTCGAAAATGCTTCCAACATCAAAAGAAATAGGAAGAACGCGACGAATTGAAGATGCGCAAGGTCGCTATATTGTTCATGCTAAAAGCTCTTTTCCCCTTCATTACACTCTTGATGGAGTTCGCATTGTTTTGGATACAGCACACGGGGCAGCTTATAAGGTTGCACCTGCTATTTTTGAAGAACTGGGTGCTGAAGTTATGCAGGTTGGGAACCAGCCAAACGGAATCAATATTAATGATAAGGTCGGAGCGCTTCACCCAAGTTTAATCTCTCACGGAGTGGTTCAGTACCGCGCAGATGTGGGAATCGGCCTGGACGGGGATGCAGACCGAGTGATTATGATTGATGAGCGTGGAAAATTTATTAACGGTGACCATATTCTGGCGATCTGCGCTCTTCACATGAAGCAAAAGGGTTTACTTAAGCATGATACCTTAGTGGTTACTCAAATGAGTAACTTCGGTCTTGAAAAGAAAATGACTGAGCAGGGAATTAAAGTCATTAAGACCAACGTGGGAGACAAATACGTCGTCGATGAAATGCGAAAAGGCGGATACAATTTGGGCGGAGAACAGTCCGGCCATATTATCTTTTTAGATCAGTCCACAACCGGAGATGGTACCGTGGCTGCATTGAACGTGCTTTCAATCATGAAAGAGACCGGTAAAAGACTTAGCGAACTGGCAAATGTTTTTGAAGAAATGCCCCAAGTTTTAATTAATTGTCGCGTGAGAAGCCGCGTTGAACTTAAAGATATTGAAGGTTATGATCGGCTTATAAAATCAAAAGAAGCGGAACTTGGCGGAAACGGCCGGATTTTTATCAGGTACTCTGGAACCGAGCCTTTAATTCGCGTTTTGGTAGAAGGCGTCGATAAAAAGAAAATCACCGCCATTGCTGAAGAAGTCGCTTCTTTTCTTGAAAAACAGATTTCGTAATGGCTAAAAAAGAAATTTCTTTAGGTGTTAATATTGATCATGCAGCTACTTTGCGGCAGGTTCGCGGTAATACAACTTCTTATCCTGATCTTTTAAGCTTAGTTAAAAAAATTAAGTCAGGTGGCGGTAGACAAATTACAATTCACTTAAGGGAAGATCGCCGTCACATTCAGGATGCTGACGTAATTAATCTTTGCAAAAAGTCTCCTCTGCCGATCAACCTTGAAATGGCAGTTTCTCGAGAGATGATGACAATTGCGCTTAAGAATAAGCCTGCTTGGGTTTGCTTTGTTCCCGAAAAACGGGAAGAGTTGACCACTGAAGGCGGATTAAACGTAGTAAAAGTCTTTTCTGAAATCCGGGAAATGACCGATATTCTTTCTAAAAAAAAGATCAGAACTTCATATTTTATTGAACCGAGCTTAGAGCAGGTTGAAGCTTCAGCCGCTGCGGGCGCTGATGCTATTGAATTTCACACCGGTCATTGGGTTCTATCAAAGGGCGCAGCAAAGAAAAAAATCTGGAAGCAAATGGTTGCCGCTGCAGAGCTGGCAGCTGAAAGAAATTTGCGCGTTCATGCCGGGCATGGGCTTGATTACGAACATTGTAAATTTATTAGAAAACTTCCGCATCTTGTTGAAGTGAATATTGGCCACTCGATTATTTGTTATTCGTTGGAGCTGGGAATTGCCAAGGCAACTAAAGAAATTATCCGGCATCTTAAATGAAAAAAATTTTCACTAAAACTGTAAACGGGTTAGCTGAACTGGCCGGGTTAGCGGATGAAGTAAATAAGCATCTACCGAAAAAAAGCATTGTGCTTCTGGCCGGAGATTTGGGCGCAGGGAAGACTTCTTTTGTTTCGGCATTTTGCGGGTTACATAATATTTCTCAGGTCAGTTCCCCAACGTATGCTATTCATAATCGATACGATTCCGATAAAGCATCAGTTGATCATCTCGATCTATACCGTTTGGAAGACCAAGATAAGCTTGAGAGTGCCGGTGTGCTGGATATATTACAGCAAGAGGCAGATTATAAATTTATTGAATGGCCCGAACGTTTGCCGGGAGTTGAAAGCCTGGATGGATTTTCAATTTACAAATTATTTTTAACGAAGACTTTCGATTCCGGCCGCCAGGCTGATTTCTTTAAAATTAACTAGCTAGCTTGTTGCGCAGTTTCCTTCGATAATTCTTCCAATAGTGCTGTGTCATCTGCTGTGATTTGATTGTTTTTAAATCCCATAAAGAAGCCCACAATCGCACGCGATCTTCTGATCGGCGTGATGCAGATGTGCTTGTAGTTAAGCAGCTCAAGCCCCAGGTTCGTCGCCGTTGTGATGCTTGATCTTCCGTCCTTAATGGCATTTTTAAATGCGTCATCGCGAACAGTGCTGTACTCGAAAAGTTTTTCATTGATATTTTTCTTTTCAAGATCCGGGTCCATTTTAAAGATCTGAGTTAAGTCAAAGTTAAGACGTAAAATAAGGAAAGCATCAAATTGCTTTTTGGATTCAAAACAGTATTCCTCATAGCGTTCGCCGACAAGATCCCAGATTTCAGTTTCATTATGCTTGTTACCAAACGCTTTACGTGGGCGCGGTACAACGTTGGTGACAGCGTCAGAACCCAAATCTTTAAAGTCGATTGATATTGGCTGAACATCATCAGACAAACCATCCATAACAGGAGCATCTCCGAACATTTCGTTCAGATCATCGAAGCTCGACATTGACGGTTTGTTGCCGATCAATAAATTAGCGAAGTAACTAAGAATACGGGGAGGAGCCAACACAAAAATATGATTTGGAATTTTGATTAAAGCCGGACTGTATTGCAATCCAAACACGATCAAGTGATTTTCCCAAATGAACATTGGCACTAAATCTTGATTCCAGAAATTGTAACTTGAATAGAGAGCAAAGGCCTGCTGTGCGCTTACGGAATAGCTTTTTAATGTGGTCTCCGGCAAAGATTCCTTAATACTACTGCAGCCGTAGGTTTCAATAGCCCACTCTTCGTATTTCTTCCAATCGAGGATTTTACTTTCTAAAGACAAACGAAGCTTTGATTTACTCAAGCTTTCAACGTCGAAAGTAGGCATCTTTTCCTGCAATGCCTCTAATTCCTTTGTAAAAAATTCTTCCCAAGATGCTTTGTTATCTAGATATTCCATATGCATTCTTATCGGAGCAGGTCTTGGAAATCTTAAAAAAATGGTATGTAAAATTTAACCTGTTTCGGTCTGAAACTGATCTTAAGTAATGTGAGAGACGTGATCAAAACAACAGACATAACTAAGTATCTGATTTTACTCTTCTTTTCGCTGGTGTGCTCTATGAGCAGCAGTACTAAGGTCCAGCCCGCTCAAATCGAGGCTCCAAAGGTGCGAGAAAAGGGGCCGGTTTACCACCCTTTGAGAGTAAAACCATATACAAAGTTTTCCATGAAGGCTTAGGCCTAAATAGTTAGAACTTTTCAAATTTTTGCAATTCGGGTACAACCTTCCGATCATGCAAAATCAGACTTTTAGTTCTCCGAACCGGAGAATTTATTTAGACAATAATGCTACTACTTTTCCATCGGCCAAGCTTCGTGAAAAATGGGGTGAGTTACTGGAAGTTTCCGGCAACGCGTCTTCTGTTCATCAAGAGGGGCGTGTTCCTAAAACAATTCTTCGCGATGCCCGCAAAAAAATCGCAGAACTTCTTTCATGTTCACCTTTGGAAGTTATTTTTAATTCCGGCGCAAGTGAAGGTAACAGTTCTGTTTTCAATTCGGTTTTTCAGTCCGCTTTTCCGGCCCGTAATGAATTCCTGATCAGCTCGGTCGAACACCCCAGTGTTGCAAAAGTTGCGGAAAGCCTTAAGTCCAGGGGCGCGATTGTTCATCTTATTCCTGTAACTCGGGATGGGAAGATAGATTTAGATTTCATTAAAAAAACCGTATCAGATAAAACTGCATTAGTATCGGTTATGTACGCCAATAATGAAACAGGCGTCATTCACCCCATCAAAGAAATTACTCAAATTGCAAAAGCAGCCGGTTCCCTCATGCATACTGATTGTGTGCAGATGATGGGAAAGTGCGAAAATAATTTTAATGACCTTGGCGTAGATTACGCAACTTTTTCAGCCCACAAATTTTATTCTCTTAAAGGTACAGGTTTCGTATTCATTAAGAACACGGCACCGTGGCTTCCGTTGATTTTCGGTAGCCAGGAGCGTGCACGCAGAGGCGGAACAGAAAACATCACGGGTATTGCTGCTTTGAACATCGTACTGGATGAGATCGCCACTATTTCAGAAAAAATTCAGCACATGGCCAAGCTTCGTGATTTATTTGAATCCACCGTTCAACAAAAAATTAATGGCGTCACTGTTACTGCCAGCAACAGCAAACGCGTTTGCAATACTTCAAGCCTTGTGATTGAAGGTGTTGATGGCGACACGTTGTTAATGAGCTTGGATTTAAAAGGTTTTTCTGTCAGCACCGGTGCGGCGTGCAGCAGCGGCAGTCCTGAACCAAGCCCGGTTTTGTTAGCAATGGGATTGACACGCGCAGAAGCGCAATCATCTTTGAGGGTCAGTGTGGGCTGGGCCAACACCGAAGAGGAAATTTTATTTTTCGTCGATACACTGGCGGAAGTGACTACAAAACTTCGTGCCATGAACGAAAAAGAAAAGAAAGATGCAAATGTCTGTTAACTCAACTCCGAAATCAAAAGGCCGAGTTCTAGTTGCGATGAGTGGTGGAGTCGACAGTTCGGTTGCAGCAGCCTTACTTGTCGATCAAGGTTATGAAGTCATAGGTGCAACAATGCAGGTCTGGGATTACTCTTCGTGTGATATTACAGAAGGTAACGGCAGTTGCTGCTCCAGCCTAGATGTAGATGATGCACGTAGTGTTGCAGACCGAATTGATATTCCATTTTATGTTTTAAATTGCGAAGCAAAGTTTAAGGCTTCAGTCATTGATCCTTTTGTGAATGCTTACCTTAACGGGCTGACTCCGCTACCATGTGTAAACTGCAATACGTATTTAAAATTCGATCACTTGATTCAAAAAATGCATGAACTCGATTGCGATTATTTGGCCACAGGGCACTACGCACAGGTTGTTTATGATGAACAAAACAAAGCGCACATTCAGACATCCACTGATGACTGGAAGGATCAGACTTACTTCCTGTTTACGATTGATCCGAATATTGTACCGAAGCTGATATTTCCGATCGGTCACTTGAAAAAACCTGAAGTCAGAAAAATCGCGGAAGAAAAAGGTCTGGTCGTCGCAAAGAAGAAAGATTCTACCGGTATTTGCTTTGTAGGAGATAAAGGGTACGAAAATTTCATTAAAGAGCAGGTTCCGGGCGCTACTCTTAAAACCAAAGCCGGCAAAATTAAAAGATATCCCGAGGGCGAAGTGATGTCCGATCATGGCGGAATTCATTTGTATACGATCGGCCAAAGCAAAGGCTTGGGCATGACTTATCATGAAAAGCTTTTTGTTCTAAAAATCGATGCGCAAGACAATACGGTTTGGGTAGGCGAAGAAAAGTATTTGTATTCCGATGAAGTCGACGTGATTGAACCTCAATGGCTGGATGAAATCATTGATGGCGCTCATTACGACGTGAAAATTCGTTATTCTCACAAGGCTTCCAGAGCTCAGGCTTTTAAGACTGCGAATGGCGTAAAACTTAAATTCTCAGAGCCACAGCGGGCTGTTACTCCGGGACAGGCTGCAGTCTTTTATCAAGATAAAAAATTAGTTGGGGGCGGATGGATCACATTGAACTAAAAACCCCGCAACAGCCCGATCGGCAATATGATTTTGTAGTTCATACTTTCGGTTGTAAGGTAAATACTTATGATACAGGCCTGATTCAAAAAAATTTGAAGCAAAATGGTTTTAACGTAGCTTCGGATTTGAAGGCTAAAAACGCGGTTCACGTGTTGAACACTTGCGCGGTTACTTCTGAAGCCACTAAACAGGCGGTTCGACTCATTAGAAAAATTAAATCCAAAGAACCGTTAGCGACAGTGGTTGTAACCGGCTGCGCGGCGCAGGTTGATACAGGTGCGTTTGAAAATCTTCCCGGTGCAGATCTGGTTGTTGCCAATTCTCATAAAGGAATGCTCCCGCATTTGATTGATCAGTTTTTTAAAGGTGACAACAAACAAAAAGTTTTTAAATCCAACATTTTTAAAAAAGATGATCTAGAAGCAGGTGGCGGGCAAGAGCAGCACCATACCCGAAGTTTTTTAAAAATTCAGGATGGCTGTAACAGCTTTTGCAGCTTCTGCATTATTCCGTATGCCCGGGGCAAAAGCCGTTCATTACCTATCCCTGCTTTGATTGATAAAATTAATTCGCTTCATAAAGAAGGCCTGCAAGAAGTTGTATTGACCGGTGTTCACATCGGAGATTACGAAGTGCAGGAAGCAGGGATGACAAAAAAGCTTGAAGATTTGGTGGAAGCGGTTTTGTTACGAACTAAAATCGGGCGAATTCGTCTATCTTCTTTAGAGCCGATTGAAGTTTCTCCGCGGCTAATAGAACTTTATCACAACGAAAGACTTTGCCCGCATTTTCATATGAGTATTCAAAGCGGTGATACCGACGTACTTTCGCAAATGAAACGCCACTACGGCGAGGCAGAAGTAAGGTCCAGTCTTGAAGCCATCAGTAAGATTTCCGAAAATATGTTTGTAGGAATGGATGTGATCGCTGGCTTCCCCTCTGAAACCGATGAACAATTTGAAAATACCTATAAAATTTTAAGCGAAACGCCGTGGACCAGACTTCACGTGTTTCCGTACAGCGAAAGGCCCGGAACAAGAGCGGCGATTATGCCTCAGGTCAGCATGATGAAACGGAAAGAGCGTGCCCTAAGACTGCGAGAACTGAGCCTTCACCGCTATCAAACTGAAGCCTTAAAGCAAATTGGTACAACAAAAAAAGTTTTAGTGTTAAATAAGTACTCTGAAAATGTTCAAGGGCTTTCCCGGGACTATTGGAATCTGAATTTGGGGCTTTCAGTTACTAATTACGAAAACTTCCGTAACAAAGAAGTAACCGTAAAGGTAGCTGAAGTTGTTCTTAACGGTGATGATTTATATTTGAAAGCGCAGATGGTGGAATCATGAACCAATCAGACTTTCAAAAAAAACTTGATTATCACTTCAAGAAAGAATCCTTATTAAAAGAAGCGCTGACGCATAAGAGTTTTTCAGTCGATGATAATAAGTCTCAAAGCCACAACGAAAGACTTGAGTTCCTGGGCGATTCGGTTTTGAACTTCGTCGTTGCAGAGCAACTATTAAGATTGTTTCCATCTGAACAGGAAGGTGTTTTATCTAAGAAGCGCGCTTCTCTGGTAAACCTAACGAAACTGGCTGAGTTATCGAAGAAATTCGAATTGCAGAACTTCATGCTGTTCGGACCGGGCG
Source organism: Pseudobdellovibrio sp. (assembly GCA_025449725.1). Classification (GTDB taxonomy): domain Bacteria; phylum Bdellovibrionota; class Bdellovibrionia; order Bdellovibrionales; family Bdellovibrionaceae; genus Pseudobdellovibrio. The sequence continues at coordinate 1,699 of JANWIU010000009.1, read as the reverse complement.
AAATAAAACAGGGCAACCACTTAAATTCGCGTATTCATGGGTCCTGCTTTGAGGCTTTGATAGGTGCAATTTATTTAGATGCGGATTTTGAAACTGTAAAAAAGTGGACCCTTAAGCAATTCTCCGAAGAGGATTTTAAACAGGAAACTGACGCTTATTCGGCCGACTTTAAAACAAGGCTGCAGGAACTAACTCAAAAGCGCGGTCTTGGTACGCCTTCCTATGATGTAGTCCTAACAACAGGGCCTTCGCACAAACCTCAGTTTGTCGTCGCACTGAAGATAAATCAGGAAGAGAAAACACGGGCTGATGGGCTCAGCAAAAAACAGGCAGAACAAAAAGCTGCCGAAATATATTTAAATGAACTAATAAAGGCGCAAAAAAATGAAAAATGAAAATAGCGGATACAGAGCCGGTTTCGTGGGACTGATCGGGCAACCAAATGCCGGTAAAAGCACCCTTATGAATTACTTAATTGAACAAAAGGTTTCAATCGTTACGGCAAAACCCCAAACAACCAGACGAAGAATTCTGGGGATTCAAAATACGGAGAAGTCGCAAATTATTTTTGTGGACGCTCCGGGGCTGGTAAAGGCTGAAAAAGGTCTTAATGCTTTTTTAGAAAGAGAAGCGCAGGAAGTAATTAAAGAAAGCGATGCACTGGTTGCTGTCCTTAATATCGACGAAAGAGAATCTGAAGGTCTTGAAAAGGTGTTGAATCTGGTCAAGAACGCAAGAAAACCCTGGATCGGGGTCATTACAAAAACCGATGTAGAAGACAAAGCTCACCGGATATTGATTGTTAAAAGTATGGTGGAAGCACTCGGTGTCAAGTGCCTACAGGTTTCCTGCAAAAGAGACGGTAAAGATGGCCGCGAAGCTCTGTTAAACGAAATCGAACAATTGCTTCCCTCTGCGCCTGCACCTCTTTATGAAGATGACATGTACACGACCGAAAACGTCCGGCAGCTGGTGGCAGAAATCGTGCGAGAAAAATGTTTCGAAAATTTAAGTCATGAGCTCCCTTACCAAATTGCTGTGCAGGTTCGAAAGTTTGATGAAGCGGCAAAACCATGCCCTCATATCTATGCGGATGTCATTGTGGCAAAAGACAGCCACAAGGCGATGGTTATCGGGCAGGGTGCAAAAGTTATTAAAGCGATCAGTCAGGAAAGCCGGGCTGAAGTTGAAAAGTTAATGGATGGAAAAGTGTTTCTCGAACTTAAGGTGATCGTAAAAGAAAACTGGTTTGATCAAGAACGCTTTATGAAAGAGATGGGGTACTCAGTTAATGACAAGCGATGATGTGAATTTACTGGCCCCAAAAGTTGCGATTATCGGCAGACCGAACGTCGGTAAGTCGACACTTTTTAATATTTTGACGGATTCTCGCAAGTCCGTTGTGAACAACCAAGCGGGTGTTACCCGCGATATCATTATTGAGCCCGCAGATGTCTGGGGTAAAAAATATGACTTAATCGACACCGGCGGAGTAACCGAATCTCAGGATTTATTTTCTAAACTGATTAGAGAACAAGTCAGCGATTTTCTGCATTCAGTGGAATTCATTATTGCAGTCATGGACGGAAGAAGCGTCATGCTTCCGGAAGATCGTGACATTATCAAGCTGGAAAAACAAACCGGGCGCCCGATTTTACTGGTTATCAATAAAGTGGATAGCTCTCACGAAGAAGACATT
>JANWIU010000008.1 GCA_025449725.1 Pseudobdellovibrio sp. | reverse complement strand
GAATTATCTTCGTAACAGCTGCTGCGAATGACGGTAAAAACAATGATACATCTGACGTATACCCTGCTAATGCAGGCTTACCGAATATGATTACTGTGGCTGCTTCAAACAGCTCTGACTCAAAACCATCATGGTCAAATTTCGGTAAAGCAAAAGTTTCTTTATCTGCTCCGGGTGATGCGATCATGTCGACTTTACCAGGTGATAAATACGGTAACCTTTCTGGTACTTCAATGGCGACTCCACTTGTTGCAGGTTTAGTGGCTTTCTTAAAAGCTCAAGACCCGACATTAACAGGTGCTGAAGTTAAAGCTTTATTGCAATCAACCGGTGCGAAAGTATCAATTGCAACTGCTTGTAACTGCCGTGTAGATGCTTTAGCTGCGACTGAAACTCTTTTGGCTAAAAAACCATTCTTGGTTCCGGCTGCTGCAACTATCGCTGAAGCGGGTTCATTACAGTTAACGCTTAAAAACGCTACTCCTGCTAAATTTGAATCTTCAAATTCATCTATCCTGACTGTTGATAACAATGGTTTGGTAAAAGCAGTAGCAAAAGGTACAGCGACTGTTAAAGCTACCGATGCAAACGGCGTTGTAACTGAATCATTAGACATCAACGTTGGAGCTGCCTCTTCTTCTAATCCTGGTAACCCACCTGATCCGGGTAATCCTGGAAATCCAGGCGGCGACGAATGCCCGATCCAAGATCCGGCAACATGCCAAATGCTTTGCCAAATTTTACCAAGCGCTCCTTGGTGTAAATAATCAGATATCTGATATCCCGATATCAGAATGAAAAGCCAGCCCAGCCGGGTTGGCTTTTTTGTTTTTCTCAGTTAGCCTTTTAGAATATGAAGAGTTTTGTTGTCCTGTTGATGTTTCTCATCCCACTCGTTTGGTCGGGCTACGTAAATGCTAACTATCTTACAACAAAGACCTTTCTGATTTATTTTGTTTCAGGCTTAGCTTTCATGTGTCTTCCGAATAATTTGAACTTTCGGCAAATCCCCAAAAAATTATGGCTGTTGCTAGTTATGATATTTTTGTACTACCTGGCGTTCTTTTTTGCCGAAGGTAAAATATCCAGCGCGTTGTATCTTTTCAAAATGCTGGCCTTTGTTTCACTAACGACCTTTGTTTACAGTTTAAATCTTTCAATTGAATCTTTTTTTGAAAAAAAAGTTTCCTATTTGTTCTTTCTGATGTGGGCGATCATCATCGGTATTACCGGTTACGAGATTTTTAATCTCCGAATCCTGCAAGACAATATTCAAACAATGGCTGTGTTGAGTACTTTTGGTAACGTCAATATGATGTCGGAATTTTTTGTTTTGAGTGTTCCGGCTGTCATGTTGTGGGTACGATTTGACAGAGATCGTCTCCCAAAAGTTTTAAAACTATTTGTCTTGTTTGCTGTGACATTTGTTTTGCTTTACGGCCGCAGCCGATCTGCCTGGATCGGGTTGATCGGCTGGGTAATTTTTAAAACTTATAAACGTGAAATAAACCTAAAGGAATACGTAGCACTGGGTGCGGCGGGCCTGTTGTTTTTGATAAGCCATCTCACTGCACCTGATGTTTCAAAAATCAGTAAGATGACACCGGAAGCCTTTTCAGAGCGCGCCAGTTTATACCAGGGGAGTGCGCAGTTACTTTTGAACAGGCCATTTGGGATTCCGCTGGGTCAGTTCATGAATGAAATTGTTCCCTACCTCTATGATAAGCAAAGCCCGCCGGCGGAATTTGCTTTTTTTGATCAGCCGCATTCTGAGTTTCTTAAGTGGGGCATTCAATTCGGTTGGGTGTTTTTAGGATTATGCATTTTATTTTTCATATTTCTCGGTATTGAATTATTTTGGCGTTCAAGGTCTCACGAAGCAAAAACCCGAAAAGAGTCGAATTTTTTCTTAGAATTTTTTATTGTACTGTTTCCTGAGATGGTGTTTCAGTTTCCTTTTGAAAACCCCGCATCCATTCTTTGTATTGCTGTTCTTCTGGGGTTGTTTCTTTCATCCTATAAGTGCGGAATTCGACTTAAAGTCAGATACGCTCAGTACTTTCTTGGCGCAGTAGGATTCATTTGTATTGTTAATTCTGTTCTGTTTTTTTCGTCCATCCACTTAGAATCGGCTTTTAATGTGTCGCCTGATGTAATGAATGTTGTATGCACTTATTACCCGATAAATTTTCGGGCCTGTTACTGGCGCGATAAAGGTTTGCTGACGACCAAAAATATTCCGGCATTTCGAGCGGAATTTTTAAAAGACTTCCGTGCAAATCCTTTTTACTGCGATAATATGCGTCTGCTTCCGGAATATTTTAATTTTAGCTCTAATCCGAAGAAGACCTGCGAAGCCCTTTTGATTTACAAAGACCTTTACCGTCAGCCAAGGAATTTTCATCCGGATGCATTTGCGCAATGCTCTCAATTTTCAAATCCTTTGAAATTTGAAAACCCGGAACAGTGGTCAAAAGATTTCAAAAACTGGTTTGAAAATTAAATTTATACCTAAGTCTGAACAGGACTAAAGCGTCTGTCCTTTGGGCTTATCAAAAATATCATTTTGAAACGATAGACTGAATCAGTACCGCTATATCAACTTAAAACCAAATCGGTTCCAGTAATTTACTTGTTTGCGTTGACGGTATTATTGTCCGGTTTTGAAACGCATTGACAATAACTTCTTCAAATTTTAACGAAACTTTAACAGATTCCGATAAGCTATATATATGTGGTACGTATCTGAGGCTGTCATCATTAAAACACTTTTCTGTGGAGCTGTGCTCTTAGCAGTGGCCGGTTGCGGTCAACCGAGTGGTAATGCACCTGGCGCCAGCCCGGTTCCCGTAACATCACCAAGTACTGCCGTGATGAAGTACGGTGAGACTGTGACCACATCTGGTGGATGGTCTGTTTCTATTGATAATTCTGATCCGGTTGAAAAAACTTCGTTGGCCAATGGATGGACAGTAGAGGTGCTGGATGAATAATATTAAATTATTTTTATTAATTCTTAGCGCAGCTTTTGTAGCTCAATCAGCAGAAGTCGGCATTCCTATTCAGCTAAAATTGAAATCGCCAGGTGGCACTTACCCAACTGAAAGCGGAGTTAATTTCAAAGTATATGTTTTATCGCCATCGACCGGTTGTATTTTGCGTGAAGAAGATTTTTCATCGCAAAATGTAACGGAGGGTGCGGTCTCTCTCGCTCTTGGAACCGGCACTTTGGGTTCGAATGATCCGGGCTTAACGTTAGTTCAAGTCTATAACAACACGATTGCAAAAACCGGCTTAGTCTGTGTTGATGCCAATAACAACGCCGTCTCAACAGGGCAAACTTATACTCCTGCAGCAGGAGATAAACGTGTTATCCGCGTATCAACCGTATTGATGTCAGATAATATTATTGTGAATTTCAATATGCGAAGTGTGCCTTATGCTGTTCAGGCCGATGCTGTCGGTGGAATTACGGCTTCAGAACTTTTAGTAAGAAATACATCTTCTCAGTTAAATCAAACTAATTTGAATAACCTATTATTAGATGCGACCCGCTTAAGTAATTTAATAAATTTCGCAAGCTCAGGATCTGTAGCAACAGCAGTGAGCTTTTCAGGTTCGCTGAGTGGCGATGTCAGCGGCGGTCAGTCGTCTACAAGCGTTGATAAAATCAAGGGTGTTCCGGTTAGTTCATCTGCTCCGACATCGGGCCAGGTTTTACAATTTAATGGTACACAATATGTTCCGGCGAATATGCCGTCTGCAACTGTAACAAGCGTTGCCGGCAGAACAGGTGCGGTAACACTTTCTAATTCAGATATTTCAGGATTAGGAACCGCAGCAGTATTAAATGCAGGTTCTTCTTCGGGTAATTTAGTGCAATTGGATGGCAGCGGTAAAATTCCGTCAGCTTTTTTACCGGCGGTCAGCGGTACAGTTGCCAACTTAGATGGTGATGTTTCAGGAACAACTGCTGCCAGCGTTGTTGTGGCCGTAGGCGGGAAGACAAGTTCAGAAGTGGCTAATGCCGTTAACGACGTTCAAGGTGCAAGCTCTGCTAATACAGCCAGTACGATCGTAAAACGTGATGGTTCAGGCAACTTCAGTTCAAATATTATTTCTAGCAGCAGTAACTCGACTTTGAATCTTTACCTCTTTGACGCCGGGAATTCGATTCGTTTAAGAGCGCCTTCAGGATTATCTTCAAATTTGATTTTAAACTTACCTGGTAGCAATGGAAGCGGCGGACAGTTCTTACAAACCGATGGTTCCGGCAATCTTTCGTGGGCATCAGTTTCTTCATCAGGTGGAACAGTAACTTCTGTAACCGCATCATCTCCGTTAAGTTCTTCGGGCGGTAATAATCCTGATATTTCTATTTCTGTGGGAACCACAGCCGGAACTGTGGCTGCCGGTGACGATGCAAGAATCACAGGTGCATTACAAGCTTCTGATTACAATACTGACGTTGCAGGTGCGGCGTCTTGTTCCAATGTACAAACTCCGTACTGGGATTCTATTGGTGATACGTGGGGATGTTTAAATATCTCCTTCCCTGCAGATGCGGTGACGTCCGTTGCAGGCCGCACTGGGGCTGTGACATTAACCAGTTCAGACATTTCAGGTTTAGGCTCAGCTGCTTCACAAAATGTAGGTACGGCTGCGGGCAATGTTGTGCAACTGGATGGTTCTGCAAAAATCCCTTCAAGCTTGTTACCGACAGGATTAGTTAATTCAGTAACGGCATCAGGTCCACTTAGTTCTTCAGGTGGAGCAAATCCAAATATTACTTTAGCTCAGGCCTCCAACAGTGCAGCAGGGTATTTATCTTCCGCTGACTGGAGTACTTTTAATGGCAAACAAAACGCCTTGGGTTTTACTCCGTTGAATACTTCAAATAACTTAAGCGATCTGTCTTCATCGGCAACAGCACGTGTGAATTTAGGTTTAGGGACTGCAGCAGCGCTTGATGCAGGTACGTCGCCGAATAATCTGGTACAACTTGATGCCGGTTCAAAAATTCCGGTTAGTACTTTACCTAATTCCGTAGTAACAAATGCAACCGCTTTAGCCGGAGATGTGTCGGGCACTATCAGTGCCAACTCTGTTGTTTCTGTGGGTGGTAAAACCAGTTCGCAAATTGCAGCTTCGGTAAATGATACAGCGGTAGCCACTTCATCTAATACAGCAAGTACGATTGTAAAACGTGATGCTTCCGGAAATGTTGCCGTATCAGCCATTACTTCCAGTTCGTTGTCTGCAGCCAATGTGGCCGCTTCAAATACAACAACAGCAAATGTATTTTTAACTTCAGGTTCAAATTCAATTAACTTAAAAGCACCGGCGGGATTAAGTTCGAATTTGACTTTAAACTTACCGGGCAACAATGGTTCAGCAGGGCAGGTTCTTCTTACTGACGGCGCAGGTAACTTAAGCTGGGCCAACGTTTCGGCTGCGGGCGGAACAGTAAGTTCAGTAACTGCATCAGCTCCTTTAAGCTCAAGCGGCGGAACAAATCCAAATATTACTTTAACCCAAGCTTCTGCTTCCACTGCGGGTTACTTAAGTTCTGCTGACTGGAGTACTTTTAACGGTAAGCAGGCTGCTCTAGGTTTTACTCCTGTCGACGTCTCTGCCTACAATGCTGATTTAGCGCCGGCAGCAAGTTGTACAACTTCACAAACATCTTATTGGAATACTGTTAGTGATACTTGGGCTTGTCAGGCCATTACTTTCCCTGTCACATCCGTAGCGGGCCGTACAGGTGCTGTTACGCTTGTAAGCAGTGATATTTCAGGATTAGGAACAGCAGCGGTATTAAATGCCGGAGCTTCTGCTTCAAATGTTGTTCAGTTAGATGGTACCGCAAGAATTCCGGCTTCAACATTGCCAACGGTAGCTGTTACGACGTCAACGGCATTATCGGGTGATGTAACGGGAACGGTATCGACTGTTTCTGTTGACCGTATTAAAGGAGTTTCTGTGAACGGCACGACACCAGTGACCGGCCAAGCTTTGGTTTACAACGGATCGCAATGGGTGCCGGCCTACGGAGTGCCTCGTTTTTCACGTGCAACTGCGGATCAAGCCACTTCGAGTACATCGGTGGTGAATGCTACAAATATGTCATTCTCAGTTGTTTCTGGAAACGTATATCGATATAAATTTCAGATTCTTTATACTTCTACTGCAACTAATATGGGTTTGAAATTGGGCCTTACTTATCCCACTGTAACTGCGGCGTCCGCCGTTGCAAACATAGCTTCCGGAACAGATAGCACGGGTGCATATTATCAAGGGGTGATCAACTCATCAGGTGACGTGGTTTCTGCATTGAATACTGCGGCTGCTGCGCCGTTAGTTGTAATTTCAACTGTTGAAGGAATATTAGTTCCAACTGCCAACGGTACAGTTCAATTAACTTTTGGTTCAGAATCAACGACAGCCACACTTACTATTAAAGCCGGGTCATTTGTAGAGTACTCGGTTGTTCCATAATTCTTTGTAAACTGTTCCAAAAAAATCTGTCATAGAGTGAAATGCAATTTTACCTCTTAAAACTTGTGAAGCCATTACAGTGTCAGATTGTAAATTCCTTCCTACATAAATTTATACTGGTGTCTCTTTGTCATAAGTTTCAATTATAGTAAAAATCACAACCATTTCTAACTACATGAATTCTGCCTGTTTTCTGGAATTTTTTATACGAAATCTCACTTCAAGTATTACTTGAGGTGTCCTTTTGGCTTTAAAAATCTTGGCAACACCCTTGCTATAGTGTCTCAGCGTGTCTTTGAAAAAGGACAAAAGTTAAAAAAACCAAAACCAATAAAGGGAGAAAAAATGAAATCTTTACTATCAATCGCAATCTTGACACTAGGTCTTGCAGCAGAAGCTCAAATCCGTTTAGGCATTCCAGCTTACGGCGGAACAGGCTGTCCTGCTGGTTCAGCATCAGTTTCAATCACTGATGATCAACAGATCCTGTCAGTATTGTTTGACAGCTTCGTAGCACAGGCTCCAACTCCGCAAAACGCGCAGTTTGACCGTAAATCTTGTAACTTACGTATTCCGGTTTCAGTAGGACCTGGTTATCAAGTTGCCCTGATCGCCTTTGACTATCGTGGCTTTGCTGCGATCCCAGCAGGTGGCCGCGGTTCTTTTGAAGCTCGCTACGCTTATGTTGGTCAAAAACGTCCAGCTATCTTCAGAAAGAATTTTTCTCAAGGTGTTGCTGACAACTACAGCTTAAAAAATGAATTGATCTCAACATCAATCGACTGGTCACCTTGTTCTACAGGCCGCGACTTAATGATGACTGTTGATGCAAACATCATGGCTGTTACAAACTCTCGTT
>JANWIU010000007.1 GCA_025449725.1 Pseudobdellovibrio sp. | reverse complement strand
TGGAAGAGCCATCTGAAAATGTATTTTTTGTTTTGATCGCACCCGAAATTGAACAACTGCTTCCCACAATTCGTTCGCGCGTTCAGGTCGTGCGATTTTATTCACTTGAGTATGATCATCTCAGAACATTAAAACCTAATCTACCCGATTGGGCCTATAGAAGCTCGCGCGGCCAGTTGACCGAACTGGAAATTTTAACCAGCAAGCAGGGCTTAGGGGAAAGACAGGAAGCACTCGAGCTTTTTGAACAATTTTGTTTTAATGATGAGTTTTTGCTTTTCAACGAATGGCGCGGAGCCATGAAGGAAGACCGGCAATGGCCTTTGTTCGTCGTGAAGTGCTGGCTGCAGTTGGTAAGAGATGCTCTTGTTGTACAAACTGGAAGTTCAAAATTTATTTTGAACCCTGACCAGGGCGATTTGCTAAAAAAATTAAGCGAGTTGTCTTCAAAAAAACTTTTGAAATTTTCAGCCGAACTTGTTCAGGCTTCCCGGGATATTAACGGAAATCTTAATTCGTCATTGGTCTTTGATAGCCTAAAGGTGAAGTATGCTCGAATGGATTGATGTACACACTCATTTAGACCGCTTAGAAGGCGGGCCGGAAGTTGCACTTCGCCAGGCACAAGATGCCGGTGTAAAACGGCTCATCACCATCGGAACGGAACCGGCGGATTTGCCATTGGTCATTGAACTTTCAGAAAAGTATGCACCTCATGTTTTTTGTACGATCGGCGTGCACCCGCATGACGGTGTTAAGTACAATGCTGAGGTGGGTGAATTTCTGCGGAAGAATGCCTCGCATCCGCGCGTTGTTGCCATAGGTGAGATCGGGCTGGATTATTACTACAATCAGTCTCCAAAAGAAGAGCAATTGGTTGCCTTCAGAGAGCAACTGCAAATTGCTGCCGATGTGGGCCTGCCGGTCGAAATTCACACCCGTGATGCTGAAGAAGACACCGTCAAACTTCTGAACGAGTTCGAAGGCCGCGTGAAAGGGATTATTCATTGCTTCACAGGCACTGAATTTTTAGCACGTGAAGCGCTGAATTTGGGCTACAACATTTCCATTTCAGGTGTCGTAACTTTTAAAAATGCGGATTCGCTGAGAAGCATTGTGAGAGATGTCGTGCCTTTGGACCGTCTGCACGTCGAAACGGACGCTCCGTTTTTGGCACCAGTCCCTATGAGAGGCAAAAGCAACACATCTGCCTACGTCGTACATACGGCGCAAGTTGTTGCAGATCTGAAGAATGTAAGCTTGCAAACTTTAAGTGAACAAACTAAAAAAAACGCTGAGAAATTATTTTTTAAATTAGTGCAATAGTAAGGAAAGGGACCTCAAAATGTCTAAAGTTAAAGTTGGAATTAATGGTTTTGGTCGTATCGGACGTATTTTTTTTCGCGCTGGTTTTGAAAAACTTGATATCGTTGGTATCAACACTCTGGATAGCGTTGAAGGCCTAGCGCATTTGTTAAAGTACGATTCAGCTCATGGAATTTACGGGGCTGACGTTAGTCACGATGAAAAAAATCTGATCGTAAACGGTAAAAAAATTCCGGTCTCTCAATCTAAAGATCCGGCTCAAATTCCATGGAAGGCATGGGGTGCTGAACTGGTTATGGAATGTACCGGTGCTTTAAAAGGTAAGGATGATTATCAAAAGCATATTACCGCCGGCGCAAAAAAAGTGATGATCTCGGCTCCCGCTGATGGCGTGGACCTTACAGTGGTTTACGGAATCAATCACACAGCTTATGATGCAGGAAAACACACCTTCGTATCAAACGCTTCTTGCACAACGAACTGCCTGGCTCCGCTTGCAAAAGTTTTAAATGACGCTGTCGGAATCGAAAGCGGCACCATGATGACGATTCACTCGTATACTAACGATCAAAGAATTTTGGATGCTTCTCATAAAGATCTTCGCCGTGCGCGCAGTGCCGCGGTTTCAATGATTCCGACAACTACAGGAGCTGCCAAAGCAGTTGGCTTAGTATTACCGGAACTTAAAGGTAAAATTGACGGGTTATCGGTACGTGTGCCGACTCCAAACGTCAGCTTAGTAGATTTCACATTTACAGCAAAAAAAGAAACGTCAGTTTCTGCTATCAATGACGCTTTAAGAGCGGCTGCAAACGGGCCTTTAAAGGGTGTCTTGGCGGTTGAAGAAAAAGAACTGGTAAGCGTTGATTTTAACGGAAACCCGCATTCTTCAATAGTTGATGCAAAAACAACAATGGTTATTCAGGGAAAAACTGTAAAGGTTCTTTCTTGGTACGATAATGAGTGCGGATTTTCAAACCGCATGGTGGATATGGCTTTATACATGTCCGGTAAGTAATTAAAAAAGGATTGTTATCATGTCTGTTACATCTGCCGGATTAAAAGGGATTAAAACTGTTAGGGACTTCGAACTCGAAGGGAAGACCGTGTTTTTACGACTGGATTTAAATGTACCGTTAGAGGGTACAAAAATCACAGACGAAACACGTATTACGGCAAGCTTGCCTACGATCAATTACTGTCTTGAAAAAGGTGCTAAACTGATCGTGGCATCTCACTTGGGCCGTCCAAAGTCTGCTGACGACAAAAAATATTCACTGGAGCCGGTAGCAAAGCGCCTCACCGAACTTTTAAATCGTGAAGTCGTGTTGATGGAAGAACCTAGTTCTGAAGGTGTAAAACACATTCTTTACGGCAACATGAAAAATCAGATTATCCTTCTTGAAAACCTGCGCTTTGACCAAGGCGAAACTGAAAACAGCCCACAACTGGCGCAGCAGTGGGCCAGCTACAGTGACATTTATATTAACGACGCGTTCGGTGCCAGCCACCGTGCTCATGCCAGCATTCATGCGTTTCCTGAAATAATGCAAAAAAAAGGCATCGGCTTTTTGATCGAAAAAGAAATCAAAATGCTGGACAGCCTGACTGATAAACCTAAAAAGCCTTACTTCGCGATACTGGGTGGCGCTAAGATTTCTGACAAAATCGAAGTTATTGAAAAGCTGATGAACCTGGTTGATGGTTTTATTATCGGCGGTGCAATGGCTTACACCTTCCTGAAAGCGCAAAATATTCCGGTTGGAAAGTCATTAGTTGAGACTGATAAAGTAAAATACGCAAAAGAAATGATTCAACGTATTGAAGCTCGCGATAAAACATTACTGTTGCCGGTAGATCATGTTGTTTCAACGGAGTTCGGCAACGTAGAAAATAAAAAAATAACGACTTCAGCAGTTATTGAAGAGAACTACATGGGCCTCGATATTGGTCCAAAAACTGTAAAAAATTATTCTACTGCTTTACAAAATGCTGCGACCGTTTTTTGGAACGGTCCAATGGGCGTTTTTGAAAACAAAGCTTTCTGCGAAGGCACCTTTGCGATTGCAAAAGTGCTTGCTGAATCCAATGCCTTAAAAATCGTTGGCGGCGGCGACTCTGCTGCGGCAGCGGAAGCTTCAGGATACGCTAACAAGATGACTCACATTTCAACGGGTGGCGGTGCCAGCCTTGAATATCTGCAAGGTGAAAAGCTGCCGGGGCTTGAAATATTAAGGCCGCGCAAGCAAAGCGAACAGGTTCCGACGTGAACAAAAAGATTTACGCTGCCAATTGGAAGCTGAATAAAACTCCGGAAGAAGCGCGCGAATTTGTAATCAAACTTAAGAACGATATTTTTAAAATTCCGGATTTTTTTTCGAACCGTGAAGTGATGATATTCCCGTCGGCTTTTGCCTTAGAAGCTGTTTCCAGTCTTTGCGCCGGCACAGACATCCAGTTTGGTCCGCAAAATGTTTACGCTGAAAAATCCGGGGCCTTCACAGGAGAAAATTCCGCTGAGGTGGCAAAGTCACTTCAGGCAGGTGTGGCTTTGGTTGGCCATAGCGAAAGACGAGAAATTTTTAAAGAGCAGGACGATACATTAAATAAAAAAGTCGCCGTTTTGCAAAGCCTTCAAGTATTACCTGTCTTCTGTATCGGTGAAACTCTCGCACAGAGAGAAGCCGGTAAGACTTTGGACGTTTGTTATTCCCAGCTTAATAACGGGTTAAAAGAAATTAACAAAGAGCTGCGCCTGGTTGTCGCTTACGAACCGGTTTGGGCTATCGGAACCGGAAAGGTCGCTACAAAAGAACAAGTTGCTGAAGTTCACGCAAAGCTTTTTGAATACTTGTCTTCGCAAGGATTTAAAAACGTTCAGCTCTTGTACGGTGGCAGTGTAAAGCCGGAAAATGCAGGTGAATTGTTAAAGATTCCTCATGTAGACGGGTTTTTAATCGGCGGCGCTTCGTTGCAGCCGGATTCTTTCTTAAAAATCAGTACCGCTCAGTAGCGCTCTTGCTACTGAAGTCATTTGGGCATAAACTGGTGGCATGAAAGTCACTATTGAAGACATCAAAGCCGCGCATCAGGTTATAAAAGATAGTATTGTCAAAACGCCGGTAGACCATTCCAGTTCTTGCTCAAAAATTGCCGGTAAAGACATTTACTTTAAGCTTGAAAATTATCAGCGCACCGGAAGCTTTAAAATCAGGGGAGCATCCAATAAAATCGCGTCGCTTTCCGAAGCTGAGAAAAAACGCGGAGTCATTGCGTGTTCAGCGGGGAATCACGCGCAAGGTGTGGCGTTAAGTGCCAGCTTAAATAAGGTAAAATCCGTAATCGTCATGCCGGAAACGGCACCACTAATGAAGGTGCAGGGCACGAGAGGCTATGGCGCCGAAGTTATTTTATGGGGACAGAGCTTCGATGAAACAAAAGAATACGCCTATCAACTGGCGAAGGAAAAATCACTTACGTTAGTTCATCCTTACGAAGATGAAAAAGTTATTGCCGGTCAAGGAACCATAGGCCTTGAGGTTTTTGAACAAATCGAAGGAATGGATACAATGATCATTCCGATTGGCGGTGGCGGGCTCATCAGCGGTATATCGGTGGCTTTGAAGTCCCTAAATCCTAAAATTAAAATTATCGGCGTACAGGCAGCCGCTGCAGATTCTATGTATCAGCTGTTTAAGCAAAAATATATCGTCAACGTTCCGGGGAGCCTCGCGACGATTGCAGATGGAATCGCTATTAAAGCACCAAGTGAAGTCATGTATCAGGACTTCATTTCTAAGTACGTAGATGATGTGGTGACTGTTACCGAAGATGAAATTTCCGAAGCCATCGTGTTCTTACTGGAAAGAGTGAAAACAGTAGCAGAAGGATCGGGCGCTGCAGCCTTGTCAGCCGTGCTTTCTCAAAAGGCCAAGCTGGGTGAAAAAAACTGTGTTCTTGTCAGTGGCGGCAATATTGATTTAAACATTGTTTCTCAAATTATTCAGCGCGGTCAGATTCAGCGTGGCCGCCTTAGCGAAATGTCTGTGATTGTGAAAGATATTCCCGGCAGCCTCAGTCATCTCACAAAAATTCTGGCAGAACACAAAGCTAACATTCTTGAAGTTCATCATGACCGGATTCAGACCGGCCTGAATTTAAAAGAAACCAAAATTGATATTGTGATTGAGACAACCAGTCATGAACACATCAAGCAAATCAGGGAAGCTCTGCAAAAATGGGGCGCTAAGTTTATCTAAGTTTGAATAAGGCGGCCCTGAAAGACCCGCCCTTGCTTGCTTCGCACGCGAGGATTGCTTCGCGACTTAGAAGTCCCAGCTTATTTCAACGCTGTCAGATTTAGCTAATTTATGAACGCCACAGGTTTGCGGCTTACCGTTAACTTTAAATTTTATATCGGAACCCTCAATATCGTATTTATTCTGAATCGTTAGAACTATACCGTCATTTGATTTCACTTCAAATAGGACATGACTGCGGCTTTCCAGCCGGCGCATAGATTTAACTTCGATCTTTTGAAGATTTGCAAGTTCCTCAACGCAGTCAAGAGTAGCACTTTGCTTTGTGATCAAATTATTATAGTACGCAGTGCCGGCCTGTACTTTAAAACTTAAAAAATTAGTGTACTGAAACATCGTATGAGTTTTGCGGCTCGGGTTATTGAACTGAGTCAGCAAGTGCTCACACAGCTGAGACGCGATAGCCTGAATGCTGATATTATGTAAACCTTCTGCGTGCGGTTTAGAAACGATGGATCGCGGCGGCAATATAACTTTAATTTTGTCCAGAATCGACTGATTAAAAAATTCGGCCCAACCGTAAAAATCGATAATTTTTTTAATGGCAGCACTTTCAAATATATGCGAAGCAGAGTGAAAGTCGGCAGCTAAATTTGTATTCGTAAGGTCCAACACAAACATTTTTACATTTTGCTTTTCTTCCACGGTTAGCTTCAGCTTGATCATTTGAGTCGGCGCCAATTTAAAATAAGCTTCACCGCAGCTTTGCGCTTTTGTATTAAATAATACGTTAAAAACTTCTTGCGAAACTTTAAGCCAATCCTGCTGATTTTTAGCGGAAGAGACTAAATCCAATAGCTGTGGCATCTTCAGAAGTGCATCGGCCTTCGCTTTTTGCGCTACGATAAAGCGTTCTAAAGCTGAAGAGTAAGAACGGTTCTCTATCAGGGCCTTCCATACAAATTCGTTTCGTGCGCCTTTGTCATACAGGGGCGTCGGCGGAATTTTAAAATCAATAGCATCGAAATCTTCATCCCAAATGAGATACAAATTAGGTTGAAGGGCGGAGATAAAAATTAACTTCGTATATTGAAATCCGCCATTTTCGGGATCGTTCAGTACAAAAAAGTCATGTGGCTGCGGCTGCAAATACTTTTTTACAATTTGAAATGCAACAAGGCGAGTGGTCGTAAGGTGATGTGGGCCTTGATCTTTAGAGTAAAGCAACGTCCCGTCGGCATTCACGACCGAACACGACTTTAAGAATTTTGTCAGCAGTTCAAATTGTGTTTTTAGCTGTAGACCGTTCACGCCTGTACCTCTGCCATTTCCATGATTTCACGGGGCCACGAGAAGGTGCCTTTAGCCTGATGTCGGCTGTTATTAAACGTATCCGCCAGCGGTCCATATAAGCGAACGTTTTCTCCTGAGGCCAGCATTTCTATCTGTGAATGAATGAGAACACGAATCTGATTTTTCAACTCTTCGCCTGATACAAACAGGAAAGTACTTTTTTGTCCCTTTTCCAGAACGGAAAAAATATTTTGAATTTTAGATTTCAGGTTGTCTTGAGAGAGAGCCGTAAACAATGTGGTACAGAACTCATTGTCCTGCAGGTCTTTCCAAAACAAATCCAATACCAGGGGTTTGATGGCCCGGCCTGCGACAACAGGTCCCGGTTCAAGCTGAATACTGGTTTTGTCAAAAGACAACATTGAAAGTTGATTTAATTTCAGTTCTGCAAACGGGTGAATTTCGAATTCAGTCTGTTCAAAGTTATCGATAGGTATGGTTCCCCAAGGACTTTCCCATAACGGAACTGAGCGGTTCCTCAGGAATTTAAAAGTTTCTACGTCGAAGTAAGCCCCGTAATTTAACTTATTTTTCTTAAGCCAGTGTGCAAAAAAGTTATTCGAGCTGTGAAAGAGCTCCGCATTTTCAAATTTTGATTTAAAGCCATTATGGCAAAAGTAAAAAATTTCTGTCTTGGCCCCAAAGGCATCCATTAAATCTTTAGAAACCTCTTCGCGCGGTCCTTCGCTTCCGGCGTTAAGTAAGGTCTTGCGAAGTTCACTTTGATTGTGCGGCTGACCGCAGAGAAATATTTTGAGACCCGCGGCCGAAAAGAAACTTACAATTTGTTCAACTTTAGCGGCCGAAAACTTACTTTCCGGTAATGCGATGACCACTTTATTAAGATCAGGATTTATTTTTTTTACCCGTTCAAGTTCGCCCTGTAGGAAGGCCGTATCGATATTTTCGTTTTCAAGTGTGACGATCAACTGAGAAGCAGCTAAAGACAAAAGCTTGGAGTCTTTTAAGCTGTAAGAATTTTCAAACCCCTTTGCTATTACCTGTGAAATACTTCCGCCCAGGCGAAATTGCTTAAGCCGGTCAAAATATTTTGTGACTACAAATACCGAAACGGGTTCCGCAGCTTCGCCGTAAATTTCATGCAATTTTAGTTTGGACTGTGCCAGTAAATTCTTTAAAGAGACCTGTGGTAAAAATACAGATTTTTCAAATTGGATGGATTGCTGAGTGCCTTTTGCGAGATCGAAAATGCCAAGCGAGGCATAGGTTTCGCCCAGATAGAGTGCAATTGCAGGTTTCGGCATAATAATGATTAACTCAAGCTTTCTTTTGTTGTATCCGGTATGTTATGAGTTCGAGTGTAAAGGGTCAATCATGAAAGTTTCTGCGGAAATACTAAATTTAATCCCGTATAAGCCAGGGAAGCCCATTTCAGAAACCCAGCGAGAATATGGTTTAACTGAAGTTATCAAGCTGGCCAGTAACGAGAACGCGTTAGGACCTAGCCCCAAGGCTATTGAAGCCGTTGAATCGCATCTTAAAATTCAGCATCGCTATCCGGATCCCTCTTGTTATGACTTGGTCCAAAAAATCTCTAAAGTATGGGGCGTTCCTTCCACTCAGGTCGCAATAGGCAACGGCTCTAATGAAATTATTGATCTTTTAATCCGGATTTTTTGTGAGCCCGGAGATTCCATTCTGACGTCGAAAGCAGCCTTTGTGGCCTATCAGGTTTGTGCTCAGGCAGCCAGAGTCAAAGTTAAAACGGTACCGATGAAGACGGACCTCACTCTCGATTTGAAATCAATTGCCGATTATTTTTTTCATCACCCAACCGCAGGAATTAGAATCATTTTTATTCCTAATCCGAATAATCCAACAGGAACAATAGTCGCAGGAAAAGAAGTTGATGAATTTCTAGTTCGCTTAGGAAACCGGGATGACGTGCTGTTAGTATTTGATGAAGCCTATACCGAATTTGTCAGAAACCCGGAGTTCCGCGAAGCTGCAAAATTTTACCGGCATTACTCAAATGTGATCGTGATTAAAACGTTTTCAAAAGTTTATGGAATGGCCGGCTTCAGACTTGGCGCAATGTTGGCCCCGGAATATGTTCTTGAATACTATAACCGTGTTCGGAATCCATTTAATGTTAATGAACTGGCGCAAGTAGCGGGCATGGCCGCACTGGATGATAAGGAATATATTAAAAATTCTCAAAAACTGGTTTGGGACGGCTTAGATTATTTCTATAAAGAGCTGACCCGTTTGAATTTAAATTATTATCCATCTGAGTCTAACTTTGTTTTATTCGATACTAAGCGTGATTCCGAAGAGGTTCATAAAAATTTGCTTAAAAAAGGGCTAATTCTCAGACCTGTCCAAAATTACGGCTTTCGTACCTTGATGCGAATGACTGTAGGCCTGCCATATGAAAACAAAAAAGCCATTGAAGCTATCGAAAAAATGCTGACTGAGGTTTCTGAAATCGGTTAGTGTGAGGCTTTTCAGGGATAAACTATGGGATTCGTCGTTACAATTGATGGGCCGGCAGCATCAGGAAAATCTTCCGTAAGCCGCGGACTGTCTAAAATGCTTTCAGTGCCGTGGGTTTCTACCGGTGCTTTTTACCGTGGTTTAGCTTATGCGGCTCTTCATTCAGGAATTGATTTAAAAGATCGAACGGCATTAACAGAATTAGCCATGTCCAGTGAATGGCGTGTAGTTATGACTGATGAAAAAACGCAAGTTTGGTTCCGCAACACTGATGTGACAAGTGAAATCGGGCAGGAGCAAGTTGGAAATGTTGCCAGCCAAATCAGTAGTTACCCTGAAGTACGGTCCTCACTTTTAGACAGTCAAAGACAATGTGCTTTTGTTGGCCGCGGTTTGGTTGCCGAAGGCCGTGATTGCGGAACAGTTGTGTTCCCACAGGCAGAAGTTAAAATTTATCTAACAGCCTCTTCAGAGCATCGGGCTCAGAGACGCGCACAAGAATTAGGATTAAATCAGCAGGATCTGGCAGCTCAGCAAAAGCAGCGCGATCAGCAGGACTCCACAAGAAAAGTTGCGCCTTTACAGGTGCC
>JANWIU010000006.1 GCA_025449725.1 Pseudobdellovibrio sp. | reverse complement strand
GGCGCCGCAGCTTCTGACTACGATGCGATTTATCCGGGTTTAATGAACCTGCATAATCACACAAAGCAAAATGTTTTACCGACTTGGCCACAGGCTCAAGGCCAATTCCAAAACCGCTTTGAATGGCGCGATTGGGGAGTTTACACAAAATCTGTTAGTCAAAATATGAATCCTTGGATTACTTACGGACCGGCTATGAACTGTGCCGCATTCCGATGGTCAAACTTACAAAACTTAATTAATGGTACGACTTACTTACAAGGGCCGAGCTCTTGTATTAAGGGATTCGGTATCTATAAAGCTGAAGATGCCGGCGCTTATGTATCGGCAAAAGCTGGTGTTCAGGCTCCGACAGATTTAGTTTACCCGCTTGAAATGACTTACGTATGGCAAGTTCTAAAACCGGATATTGATAAAGGAATGTCATACGAAGAAGCTTTGCTGAAAGATATTAAAAAGCACTGTGCAGGTGCAGAGATCAATTCATTAACTCCGGATTTGGTAAACAAAACTGCCGGCGTAAAAATCTTATCGAATAAAAAATTATTAGAAGCATCGTGCACAAAAGACGTTGCGAATATTCATCCAAAATTTATCCGATACGTTTATTTTATTCACAAAACTGTTGCCGGTAAAAAAGAATACATTAATTCTCCGAATCATTCCGCGATTATCGCACACATGGCAGAAGGCCGCCGTTTAGATCCCTACAACCAAACTGAATATCAAATGATTAAGTTACTGGGTCTTAACAAACCTCACGTTAACTTCATTCATGGAGTCGGCCTGCGCGGCACCGGCGTAAATAAAAATGACAAAAACGATGACTATGTTGATATGGCAAAAAACAACATGGGCTTGATCTGGTCACCATATTCAAATCTACTACTTTACGGTCAAACTTTGGATATCGAAGCGGCTCATACTGCCGGTGTTAATCTTGCGATCGGATCTGACTGGGTTCCTACAGGAACAAAAAGTGTTCTTGAAGAAATCAAATTGGCTGCAGCTTATGTAGACCAAACAAAAACCCGCGACGGTAAGAAGAAATTAAATTCAATTTTTACCGATGAGTACCTTTATAAAATGATGACTGAGAACGGTGCAAAGGCCGTCAATCACTGGGGAAGCTCAGCCGGTGAAGCCGGTGTTGGCCAAATCGCAGTCGGTTCAATGGGAACTGTAATTGCAGTTGGTATTAAAAACGCAAATCCGTTCACTAATATCGTTCGTCATGCAACTGAGAGAGAAGTTAACTTAGTAGTCCTTGATGGCGCGCCGATTTATGGAAACATCAATTATCTCGAACAGGCCGGCATCAGCCGCAATCAATATGAAATTTTTTCGAACGAAATCGGAATCGATAACAAACAGGTAGCAGATCAAATTGTAGAATCATTGCCGAAACCTGACTTAGAAAAATTGAAACCGGCTCCTGAAGAAGAAGGTGACGACACAGCTGAATCTGCAGCTTCGGAAGATTCCTTCCTTGGCCAACTGGCACAAAACATTTCTTCTCATGCACGTGAATATGCCCGCCGTGACACTTGCCGTTTTGAAATTGCCAAAGCTTTTGTTACTCCGAATACTAAAGTAACAGAAAAAAATATTGAATCCTTCGCTCGTTATGGCATCGATCTTGATAAGGTCAGCGATATTCAATTGCTGTTAGCAGCGTCTTCAATGAGTCAGTCATTAAATAGGTTATCTCCGAAAGGTGACCCTGCATTTGCGATGACCTACTTCCCGAATCTTTATACTTGTAGTGATGCTAACGACAAGCACGCTCACCGTTATAAACGATATGTGACTTCAAACGGGAACGACGAACTAGCGCAAAACTTAGTACCGGCAACCCGCGCAGGCCGCCGTGCCATTAAAGGATTTCCTAAAACAGCAGAAAAATTGGCAACCGATTACGGTTTGCAGTTTGAAGTTAAATAGCAATAGTCATTAGCTGGAAATTTTAATTTTGAGAAAGGCGGCACCTAGCCGCCTTTTATCATTGAGTAGAAGCAGGTTTTCAACGGGTCTTTTCCCTGTAGATGAATTTTCTTTTTAGAAACCATTTGCAAATATTTAATGGCTTCCTCACTTAAGTTTAAGTCCGCGATATTCGTATTAAAAAACTGGATATTTAATAAAATCCGTTCGTAGGTGGCTTTATTGGGTTCGCTGCTATGAACCGAAAAAATATCATGAAAAGAACAAAAGCCTCTAGGCAGATCTACACTGACTACACCATTTGTCAGATCCACTTCAGAATCGTCTAAGCCATGATTACTTGGCCTTATCCCGTTAATGTAGGCCGGATCTTCGCGGTTAGGCTGATTGTATTTACGACGGATTCTTTTATGAGAACCGGGAATAAATTTAAGGCAGCCTGTCTCTTCGTTACTTGGGTCAATTGCGATAAGTAACGCAGTTGTGTCGATTTTACTTATATCTTCAAAATGCATGTCTTCGTAAAAGTCATTGTGCCATTTAAAATGGGTCTCTGTTCCCGGTAATT
Source organism: Pseudobdellovibrio sp. (assembly GCA_025449725.1). GTDB lineage: Bacteria > Bdellovibrionota > Bdellovibrionia > Bdellovibrionales > Bdellovibrionaceae > Pseudobdellovibrio. The sequence goes on along the minus strand of JANWIU010000006.1, from coordinate 6,606 downwards.
TAATGAATGCCGTTGTGGATAATAACCCAATATCGGGGCCAATTAGTTGCCCTACGAGTCCCAAAACTCTCTTGTCAAAAATGTAATAAAGAAAATCCGGATATTTTTTAATGAGTTCGTAAACGTGGACCTGGTGCGGATTAGAAGTGTTGCGATCAACTATAGTTCTGGCAAGCTTTTCAAGACTTTTAAACCGTTCCTCGGGAAAGAGAGGCTCGTCCAGTCGCACAAAACCCTGCGTGTGATATTGATCTATTTTATCTTTAGTAAAGCCCATAATTTGACGATCTTTTCTTTAAAGCTAATGTAAAAACCAACGCGCGTCATCCAGCTTTATATTACCACGAATTCTTGAATACATACAAAATTACATTTACAGTTACTGTATGAAAATACTCATTGGATTCATCTTATTTTTTACTGTTTCAACTTCAGTCATGGCACAGGCACCTGCAGGCCAAAACCAGATTCCACCGGCAACAAAACAAAAGCTGGAAGCCATCTGGGCCGGTTATGAAAAGATTTATAACCTGGGCGAATTTAGCGTCAGGGGATACATCAGTAAAACTCCGGAAGATCCAAATGTCTCAAGACTTCTGCAAACGGCGGTATTTAACAAGGCCATATCAGAAATCGGAAATCTGTTCCAGCAAAGATTATATGAGACCTTTTCAGAAAAAGAGCTCGATTATCTTATTCAGCTTTATTCGAGCCCGGTTGCGAAAAAGCTTTCTGTTTTAGAAAAGAATTTTTGGAATAATAAAACTGCGAATGCCGTTATCAAGTCAGTCATCGCTGCGCCGGTGCCGGCACCGGCCGTACAACCAAAACCTGGAGCCGTGGCCCCTAAAGCTGCGCCCGCTCCACAGCCAAAAAAGTAAAATCGATTTTACACAACTGATAAGTTAAGTAAATTTTTTGCAAGCTTATCAGTTTTCGGAATGTCTACGAAAACCTGTCCTTGAAACGGATACTTTTTTATAACTGGAATGCGGAAGTATTCATTATAAGTTTTCCCTTGTCCTGAAAACACCTGAGTATCAAAGTAATTTTTTAGACTCTCAAAACCGTGAAGTTTCAAACTTCTATTCGCATTGGCTTCAAGCGGAAATCCGCAGGTTCGATAAAAAGAAAGCTTCTCTTCGTAAAATAGTGGAAGTCGGTCATTTTCAAAAAATTTATTTTTGTAATGTGTGCTGACGTTAAAGAAGGCCCACGCCAGTTCCGGAGTGAAGAAGTGAAAATTCGGAACAGCATTTAACTTCTTCTTTTCAATAAATCTGTAAATCACCGCTTCGACCTCTGACACCGCTTGCAGGCTGGGCATCCCGTCTTTAACGAACATTCGGAAGGCTTCTCCACCCCACACGAAAGGTTGCTTGATTTGTTCAGCAAACCAAAGCTGCGTAGCGATTTCCGGACTGGGGCAAAAATAAGGATCAACGTAGTTTAAATATTTCTTCTCTTCAAAAAACTTTACAACATCAAGATCGATGAAGTTTTGGGTGATGTTGTGTTTTTTGCAGAACTCGGAAGCTCTTCCGATATCATTTACGTTAAGGTCGTTTGCAAACCTCAATGTGGTCACATCAAATGAAACGCCTGATCTCAAAAATGCCATTGCCATGGCTTCGCTATCAAGACCCCCACTCAAACATAAAGTAACCTTGGACCCAGCTTGTTCAGCTATTTGTTTAGCTGCAATTACGGCCTCCTCAAATGGAGATAAAGGCAATCGTTGTAATGAATCAAATCTTACAAAAAATTTTTGTGAGTCCGAGTATTCAAGAAGGTCAGGTCCGTAACCAACCCTAATTCTTAGCGGGAGCAAGTTAGCTGCTCCATTTAACTGCTCCACTTAGCTGCTCCATGAAAAACCACCAACAAACTGTGCGCTGTCCATTTTTTGATAGTCGTTACCGGCAATATTTTCGCCTTTTAGAAGAATCATTTTGCGGGGATCATCTACCTGCGGAGTGTACTTGGCATCTGCTGAAATGTAACGAATGGTAAGCCCCAACCGATGATCGTTACTGCTGTTGCAGTCACTACCGTGTACCAACCCGCTTTTTAACAGACACACGTGATTGGCTTCCATTTCAACATCAACTAGATTTGTCAGGTCTATGTTTTTATCGTCAATTTCCCAGTGAAAATAATTAAACTGCGGATCAAGTTTTTTATGCTGATACAATTTACATTCATTCAGGCCCGGAATTACCCGCAAACAGCCTTCATTTTTTTTGATGGAGGTTAAAGGAATAAACACTGTTAGAACTTTATTCGGATCTACACACTTGGTTTCGACCCAAAAATGCGAATCAATATGTGGCCCCACTCGAAACTGTGACTTAGGCGGCTTGTAGCAAAGTGCAAAATTAAAATAGGCAATGTTAGAACCTAAAATTTGTTCGACAAGATTCACCAATACAGGCGCGCTGACCCAGTCCTGATACAAGGGTCTTCGTACCGCACGATTTCCGGTAAAGTAAGTACCTCTTAGCTCTTCAGGTAAGGCCAGAACATAAGATAACAAATAGTCTCTCAGCCTCAAAAAGTCGGCTGTTTGGAACAAAGGTTGTTTAATATTTAGAAACGCGTCTCGTTCGAATGCTTGACGCATTTCTTCTGTTAGAATTATGCCCGCCACAGGAATCTCATTTGTTGAATACTATAAAAGAACTTTAGAGAGCGAAGCGTACAGGATAACTTTATCGCCATCATCAGCAGCTAAATACTGTCGCATTTTTTCAATAACTTCTTTTCTCTCTTCTTCAGAAAATTTTTCTATGTCCTTCGGATTTTTATCGCCGGAATCATTGTTGTTATTGTCGCTCATGATTTTCCCTTTAAATGCTCAAAGTTGTTCATAAACGCTTGATTTACTTCAAAGTGCCCTTTGAGCGCCTTAAGGTGAATTTGGCCGTATGAGGCTACTTCTGTGCTTAGTGCCGATGGTAATTGATCAGAAAAAGTAAAGTTAGGTAAATCCAAAATCGCACTTAGTGCAACCTTTTGGAAGTGCTCGTCTTGGCTAAGTGAAGACTGCAACGATGAGCGAAGTTTCTCAATCTCTTGAGAATCATTTTTGTAAACCAGTTCTATCGGCGTTCCGGCACCTGAAAGATTATCAACCATCACAAGATTTTGAAACGGTGGCTGACAAGGATGAATATCGATTTTTCTATTTTGTTCAAAAGCATTTAAAAATAAAGCCGGTGCATAAGCGTTGGTTAAATTTAAATGGTTCTGAGAAAGCTCTACTAACTGCATAGAGAGCTTTAACATAGAAGGTTCTTGTCTTACGTAAAAACCCATATGGTCAAAAATAATGGCGTCTACACCGGTGGCAGCGACGGCTACGGCTTTTTGGCGGCCCTTCCACTGGCTGAGTTCTTGTAAACCCAAATTAGAAAGTCTGATTTTTAACGATGATAAGCTTCCGACAAAGTCAGATTTTAAACTATTTTGCGCATGAAAGTTTGAAGCAAAGGCATGACTGTCTTGAAGCCATTTTCTCTTAATGTCTTCCGATTCAGAAACGTGCGCATCAACTAAAGAAAATTCTGGCTTGAATACGCTTAACATTTTTGGAGAAGTAATTAAGACATCGATCTTATTTTCTAAAAGGTCAGCGTAAGCCTCTTTAAAAGTAGCGTAGTGAGTAATAGATTTTGAATTCTTAAAACTGCCGTAACCTGAAGATCTGAAAAGTTGAGTTATAATACCGATTTTAATTTTGGAATTCTCAGAAAAAACGCCAAAAAATGGATTACTGATCAGTGCAGCTGCACAAGCGGAGTTTACAAAAAAGTCCCGTCTTTTCATAATATTAGACTATCTGACATTGCCTAAAAAAACAACTCTTTGTAGTGAAATTTCGTCGACTCTTACTCAGTCACTAGACTGACTTAAAATGAGACCATTGGCTGACAATTCGCCTTAATTCGAACAGGCCCAGGCTATTTGAGAAAGAGCCCCTTTAACTGAGAGTTCGCCACGTCATTCCCTCTGACTAAATAAGGTCGGGGCAGAATGTTATTTTTGATAAAATTATCAACGTTACAGCGGTGCGAAGCTGAAAAGAAGCGGCAGCTTAGAGTGATGCGATCGACGTTACTTAAGTTTGCTTCGCTTCCGTGAACTGTGTTGACGTTGTGTATGGAGGCTTCGTTTTCATTTAACTCCATAAATTTTGCCGACTTCAAATCGAGAATTTCTTCTCTAATAGATACGGGATTCTGAATAAGTCCGTTAATCGGCGCATTCCAATCATGAGGAAAGTGCTTTAAGTGCGATCCGGGTAAAAGCCGAAGACAACCGTTCGAAGTCGAAGTCTCCGTCAGAGAAATGGTCATGTTCAGCAAATCATTTTTGTTTTCAAATAGATTATCACGAACAATTCGCGCCGTATCTGTATGCCAGTAGGCTTTGTCCGGTGTGTTCGCCTTTTTATAAAAAATAGTACAACCCAATAAACCGATATTAGGTCCGTAGACGTCTTCACAAATATCCAAAACATTATCAGACAAAATCCAAAATAAAATTTCTGGATTTCTAAAATGTACAAAGCCGACTGCCGTTGTGTCTGTCTTGTTCCCGTGGGCCATCAGAATGTTATCAACTGTTTCTTTCAAACCCTGAAAATCTTTATCGCTAAAAATCTTGTGCCCGACTTTTGTAAAGCCATCTTCCTGAAAAGATTTAATTTCATTTTGAGTGAGAGATTTCAGAGGAGGCATTTAGTTATGCTAGACTGGACTGAAATTATAGTCAACTCAACGCCGATCATGGGTTGTGTAGTTCTATAGAGAGCTGGTAATCTGGTAGTCGTTACAAATGGAGATAAAGTTGAAGTCACCGGCCCAGGACATAACTTTAATGAGCATCGTAAAATACGGCGTTGAACCAAGTGTAACAGCTTTACTGCACCAGGAATATAAATCGCAGGGTTATCTATATTTGAAAAATTTCTTCGACCCTTTTTTGGCAGAACATTTTCAAAAATATTTTAGTCCCGAAAACTTGGCGGATTTCTTTAAAGCTCAAGCCGGAAGAGACTACGTTGCGATCGAATACAAATCGCATCCGGACTTTATTAAAGAATATAATTATTTGATTAACCAAAAAAATTACATTGAATTTTTAGAAGCCGTAACCGGCAGCGGACCAATTGGCCAAATGAAAGGTCACGCTTATGTGTCAGACGCAAATGAAAAACGCGGATACGGATTTCATGATGACAACGACGGCAACCGTTACTTTTTAGTTTCGATTAATATTACTCCGCAAAAGTACGATGGTGGAGTTTTCACTATGCGAAACTCCAAAACCCGTGAGGTTCTTTTTCAGGTGCACAACAGCGGATCATATGGTGCGCTCATCGCACCGATTGCTGACAATCTTGAACACGCTGTCAGTGATGTGACTGGCGACGTAACAAGATTCTCCTTGTTAAGTTGGGCCATGAAGCTGCCGCAGGCCCGGCGCTTTAAAATGTTTGATTAACATCTGAACAGAAGTATTCCTGTCTTTGAATTTTTCCGGTCATTCTTTCGGGTATATCCGTAATGAACAGGCTAATTGATTTGTCTCCGGCCGGTACTTTAAGGCGATTGCAAACTTCTCTGAAAAAATCTTTATAGTACCATTCATTAGTAAATTCCGGCGCGCCGGTTTCAGTAAAGCCCCATTCGGCGATGTTGATTAATCCTTTACGAACGATGGCTTTTTCAAATAGTGGGGCTTCATGCCATAAACTTCCTTCGTATAGTTTTATGGCCGCCCCGCGTGTGTTCGAAGAGTAAAATTTAAAGCACAGATTGTCATTCCACCAGCCGAAAATATTTGAAATAGGGGCTATGACACAAAATAAAAGTACAACAATAATAGCAGAAGTCGAAGTTCGGGACACCCACGTGTTTTCTGAACGGTAGAACAAAATTGCAACAGACACCATCATCCAAGTATTCCATGACCAAACAAAAGGTTCCCAATTTAAAAAAAGAGGGCTCAATAACAGTAGAATATTTGAGTGAAGGGCCGCTGCAGCCAAAACACCGAAGCTTCTGGTTTTTTTAGAAAGCAACAGAAGACCCACAGACATTTCGAAGACGACTATAACCACAGCCATAACCGAAAACCATTCCGACGGAATTGCAGGAAATAGGTCACCTATCAATCTTTTGAACCCAAATAAAATAAAATTAAAGTTCAGTTTTTGAAACCCGGTCCAAAGGTAGGCCAGAATGAAAACCAGTTGCATGCTGACCGTTGATTTGTCTATCAAAGATAATGACAGCGCCAGTAGCGCCAAGAAGATGGCAGGTTGCAATCTTAAAAAATCCAAAGTGCACGATAGACTTAGCAAAATAATAATCGCCAGGGAACTAGCATTAGGCCATCGCCTGCAAAATATCACTCCGGCCAGTGCAGCTGACACAGAAAGATAATACAAAATACTATGAACGACTGCCGGCACGGCCATCAGCCAATCTGCAGGTGGAATAACCGGAAACTGCCGGTCAGCCACCCACATATTTTTAAAAAATAGCAGCGACGCCAGAAGATGCAGGCTGGTTGCGGCCAGCAGAAGTGTGCGCCGCT
>JANWIU010000005.1 GCA_025449725.1 Pseudobdellovibrio sp. | reverse complement strand
ACTACAACCTTGTCACCCTCGTTGTGATGTTGGGCCCCGCATACAATTTGCGTTACCTTACCAGGAGCGATTTCAACCTGACACAGAGAAAGCTTATCTGCGTTCGGGTGCTTTCCTTTTACCTGAATATGGCCAACAACCACATGAGCAAAATCTTTTGCTTTATCCTGGAGCTCTTCCACTTCAAGGCCGGCCTTCGTTAGAATATCAGCCAGGTCCTGAGTTTTTGAAAGATACTCAGACACATCAACAAAATCATTTAACCATTTAAGAGAAATTTTCATTTGGAATCCTTAATTAAAACTGCTTTAAAAATCTAACATCATTCGCGGGGAAGTGCCGAATATCATCCACACCGTACTTGATAATGGCCATACGCTCGACACCGAACCCGAAGGCAAAACCCTGCCACTTCGGGTATTCCACTTTTGCATGTTCAAATACTTTTGGATTAATCAAGCCACAACCGCCGATTTCGATCCAACCGGTGTGTTTGCAAAGCGAACACCCTTTGCTTTTACAAATAGGGCACGAACAATCTACTTCCGCAGATGGCTCCGTAAACGGAAAGAAGCTGGGACGGAAGCGCGTTTTCAAACCCGGTCCGAAAAATTCTTTCACGAAAAAAGAAATCGTCCCTTTCAAGTCTGACATCGAAACCTGAGAATCCACGCACATTCCTTCAATCTGATGAAAGTTCGGAAGATGAGAAATATCACTGTCGACACGGAATACCGGTCCGGTTCCAATTATCCGCAACGGAAGTTTTTCAGTTTCCAAAGAGTGAATCTGAATCGGCGACGTATGCGTACGAAGAACATGTGTGTCGTCCACAAAAAAGGTATCTTGCATGTCGCGCGCCGGATGATTCGGCGGGATATTCAGGGCCTCAAAATTATAATAATCTTTTTCAATTAACGGACCGGTTCGCAAGCTGTAACCAAGCCTTGCCATGATAGAAAAAATTTCGTTGGTCACTTTGTAAATCGGATGTTCTTTCCCCTGCTCTTGCGAAGAAACAGAAAAACTGAGATCCAACTTTTCTTCCAGCATCTTAGAATCAATCTCTCTGCTTTTAAGCGCAGATTCGGCCTTTTCGTAGGCGGCCTCTAATTCCACTTTAACTTCGTTAACCAATTTACCGAAGGCTGGTTTTTCTTCCTTGGGTAACGCCGCCATTAACTTCATGGCTTCAGTCAAAGCCCCGCTCTTACCCAAAAACTGAACCTTGCAGTTATAGAGTTCCTGACTGTTTTGAGCGTCTGAAAATGCCTTTAGAGCATTAGTTTTTATTTGATCGAGCTGGCTTTGTGACATATTCAATCCTAACCAATTATGCTGTGAAAACTTTGCTAGGTATTATCAGAAATAATTTTAGTCTTTTCAAGGGTTTAGCATTATGATACTTTGATTTTTTAAGGTTTACTGTGGCGCACAAAAATAAGCAGAATTATTCACCCTATAAAGCTCGTAAAGAAAAGGCTGGAATCAGCTTAAATCAGCCTTTGACGAAGCCTAAAAGAGATTTCAAGCCTGAACGGATCTATGAAATTGAAGAGGCCAATGACAGGTTCGCCGATATTTTCCGCAACCATCAGTTTGAGTGCTCGCACGAAGAGCGCCGTAAGCTGGCCCATTTTTACTATTTGCTGATGAAAAATCAGGAACACCAGAATTTTACACGCCTTTTGAAACTGAAAGATGTGGCTATCAAGCACTTCATCGATTCAATGGTGATCACTGAAATGGTAGACATTAAGTTTCCATTGATTGACGTAGGGACCGGCCCGGGCTTCCCGGGCATTCCGCTTAAAATTCGCTATCCGAAAGAAAAAATTCTTTTAGGTGAAGGCGTCCAAAAACGCGTGGAATTTCTAAAAATCGTCCGCGAAGAATTAAAACTGGAAAATCTGGACATTATCGGCCGAAACATCAACGAACACTTTGTCTATCCGGTGCAATCAGTTATTACCCGTGCAGTTGAGGACATTCCTAATACCTTACGCAACGTCTTAAGCTGCCTTCAGGAAGGCGGCGCTGTCTACTTTATGAAGGGCCCCGGTGTAGACCCTGAAATCAAAATGGCCGCTGAACTTTCTGAATACTACAAACTAGAAAAAGATATCGCCTACACATTGAAGCATACTGAAAACCACCGTCGCCTGGTCGTTTATCGTAAAATTAAGAATGCTCCCCTGCCTGAAGATCCGGATGAGGAGGTTGAATAATGATAACCCAAATTTCTTCTTCTTCTAATCCTCAGTTTCGGACATGGCAAAGCCTGTTAACGGCTAAAGGAATTAAAGAGCACCGTCAGTTTTTTCTCATGGGTGAAAAGCTTGTGAGTGAGTTTTTAAAGAATCCGGTCAAAGGCTTTTCGCCGGAATATTTATTATTTAAAGAAGATACCGGATTAAAAACTTCAGCAAAGAAAACGGCACTATCAAAAGAATTATTTGATGAGTTAGATGTTTTAGGAACGAAGTTTCCGCTTTTAATTCTCCGTTACGACGAACTCACTGAAAAGGATTTCTCAAAACCCGCTTTGGGGCTGGAGCTCGTTTGCCCCTTAGGCGACCCGCGAAATCTCGGCGCCCTCATGCGCACGGCTGTCGCTTTCGGTGCCGGCGAATTGATTCTTACAAAGGAATCCGCCCACCCGTTTCTTCCGCATGCTATCAAGGCCTCTGCAGGCGCTGCACTGAATTTAAAAATCTCAAGAACCACACTCTCATTAGGCGAAATCCCATTAACCGGCTCTAATTACGCACTTGATCTTCATGGCGAGTCCTTGCTGACAGCAAAGTGGCCCAAGGATGTGCGACTTTGGGTTGGCGAAGAAGGTCCGGGCTTGGCATTAAAGCACGAACAAAAAAAGGTAATGAAGTTCGTGAATATCCCAACCAGCAATGTGGAATCGCTTAACGCAATGGTTTCAACCAGCCTTGCAATCTGGGAATGGCGAAAACAGAATGAAAAATAAAGTTTTTTCAGGTTTGCTTTTGGCTTTTTACGGACTAATTACGGTTGCGACATCATACAGTCCTAATCAATACGGCTATGAAACCCATTCTTATATGGTTTCAACTAACTGTAGCAATGCGACTTCAACTACCGGTCAGATTTCCGTAACCGAAGGCCGTATTGTTTCGCCATCCCAAACTTCCTTTATAACTTTCGGGATACCAAGTGAGACCTTAAATATGGGAGAGGAAATTTCCGGAGAACTGGCGCCGGCTCTAACAAGAAACTGCGAACATAGTCTGGATACATCTACCATTAACGTCGTCATTTCCGTTTATACCTGCAAAGATAACGGCATTACTTCCTGTATCGTGAACTTCACACACTTAGATTAAAGAACCAGCGACTAAATAAAACTGTCTTCGTCTCTGAATCTGTAAGCATAGGCCACCGTTGCGATATTGACCGTTATTGCAAGTACATCTGACGGATCATTAACAATTTGAACAGGCAGTACCGACATCAATAAAAGTCTCACGCCGGTAAACTTAATGAGAATAAAAAGTATGTCCGTATACAACACGCACCAGGCCAAGCGTTTGATATTAATTTTTTCATGTGAACTTTTTGGATTTTTTTTTAAGTCTAATAACGCATACAAAAACACTGGAAAAAAGAACAGTCCCGTAAAGTCACTCAACTTGCCGGTAATAAAATTATGAAATAAAGATTTAAGCAGGTGGTCATTTAATGCCGTCAGAAGTACCGCACCTAAAATCACCGGGTGACGTAAATACGGAAATTTCAAAATCGGATCATCCAAACTTTATAAAACGCCTCAAGAACAATTTTGAGAGACATTTTACTTTGGCCCACACGTCGGTCTTCAAATACGATAGGCACTTCTACAACGTTGTAACCACACTTTTGCGCTTTGTATTTCAACTCAATCTGAAAGCTGTAACCATTGGATTGAACTTCGTCTAATTTAATATCTTTTAGAACTTGCGCTCTCCAGCCATTAAATCCACCGGTCCAATCCTGTACCGGGTAACCGAGAATCAGGCGCGAGTAAACTCCTCCGCCGCGAGAAATTAGCTTACGAATGAAACCCCAATTAACAGTTGAACCACCCGGAACATAGCGTGAGCCCACCACAACATTTTCTGATTCAAGTTTTTGAAGAATTTTTACCAAGTCTTCAGGCCGGTGAGAAAAATCAGCGTCCATTTCTACGAGAGCATCAAATCCGCGTGCTAAACCCCATTGGAATCCGGCAATGTAGGCTTTGCCTAAACCGCTCTTTTTTTCTCGCAATAAAAGATGAACACGGGGCTCCGACTTTCCAAAATCAAAAACGTACCCTGCGGTGTTATCAGGAGAAGAGTCATCAACTACTAAAATTTCAAATTTTTCCGGCAACGCTAATAACGCCGGCAACAAAGATTTCATGTTGTCTAATTCGTTATAGGTAGGAATGATGACCAGCTTCTTCATAGGGACACTATCCTACTTTTAAGCGAAGCAGGCAATCATTTCAAAAGGCAAATTCTTAGGCGGTTCAGCTTCCCAAAGACTCAATACATAGCCCCCGCCCCCGGATCCGGTTAACTTAACAGCAAGAGCGCCCTGATCTACCAGCAAATTCTGATGCTTTTTTACAGCATCCGTAATGAGGCCCCATTGTTCAAAGCAATTGTTGGATTTTTTAATGGCCTTTATCCACTCAATTAAGGTTCCGCCCTTTTCAAGCAAAACTTTTAATTCGTTTACGCTCTCTTGCATTTGAAGATCGATTTTTTGACCACGTTCCGGATCACTGCTGAGAAGATTTTTTACTTGCTCGACACAATCTCGGGTAACGCCACGCTGGCCCGAATAAGATAAATACAGCTTAACAAGAGGTTTTACCGGCAATTCTCTGAATCCGTTATTTCTGGTGAAAACCAATGGTGTTTTTTTCAACGTAACGGCTACGTCAACCCCGCTGCTTTCACCGTGAAACAAGTTTTCAAGATTTCTTGCAAAAGAAAATTTATCTTCACTTTTAACATAACCTAAATACTCAAGCCATTCAGTCAGGGCCGCACATAATGTTGCAGACGCGCCCATTCCTCCACCCAAAGCAATTTTTGATGTGATTTCAAGACGGCCTTTTAGCTGCGTACGTTTTATGTTTAAAAGGTTGAAGGCTCTTTCCAACACTGACCAAATGATCAGCTCAAGGTCGTCTGTGCGCTCACCTTTTAAAATAAGTTCAAGCTCCTCATCGGTTTCGGTATAATTTAAATTCAGGTATTTTGAAAACAACGGAAACACCAAGGCTTCACATCCGCGAAGTACCGCGTGCTCTCCTGCTAAAATCCACTTTCCCGGAACCTGCGTAGAAAAACTTTTCATAAGCTATTCAGATAACCTTCGTCTGTCCATACGGCCATTTCATTACGGAAAACCTTTAAGACTTCATTGTAAATTTCGGTTTGATCCTCACGATAAAGCAGATGCACATTACTGCCGGCATCCATCGTGACAAGAGGCCCGTCACCTTTGTCTTCCCAAATCTTATGTAACGTACTTAACGCTTTCATAGTACTGGCATTCATATACATAAACGATGGAACGGAAGTGTGAAACAGCATGTGCATGTCCCAAAACTCATTCCAGCAAAGTTGGTAAGACAGCTTCCAGTTTTGCGCGCGTAATGCATTAATCAATTTTTGTAAGCGTTCTTCGGCGCGCTCCACCCGGCCTTTGAAAAGGTCTGATGTCAAAACGCGTTGATGCGCATCGCTGGACGAAACTTTTTTAACGGACTCATCACAGAGTAACACCTGATGCTTTAAATTCTTGTAAGGTATCTGAATGATCTCAGCGCCTTGACTGTGCCACAAGCTCCACGGCGAAAAAAATGACCGGCAAGAAGAGCCTGAACCTCGCTGTGAAAGTTTGGCTAACTCTTTTGGCCGGTAACCCATTTTGCTGCCGCCGCTTTGTTCGATCATGCAGTTATGAGCCGCCAAGGTCAGCGCCGCAAAACTTGAGGCCGAACTGGCAAGCCCGCAGTCAGAAGGAAAATTATTTGCCGATTCAATGACGTAAAATCCCTCCAATTTGAATTCTCTTTTTAAAAACCCAAAATGGTTCAAAAATTTTTCGCGGCCCTTTTCACTAAGTTCTATCGGCCGTAAATCTTCACGCATGAAGGGCGTCCAAATATCCTGGGATAATTCAGGATTTTTTTTGATGCGCACAAAAGTGCGAAGTTTTTCAAGACAATAAGAAAAAGAAGAGTTAGTCGGCTTGTTTCCGAGCGCATCAACTTTTCCCATGTATTTAATCAATGCAATATTAGAAGGAGCAGACGCTTCAACCCACATTTTGACTCCAGTACGGCCGCAATTGAGAAACTAATCCCGGCGCCAGATCTTCAGACCCTGCAACAAACTTATATCTTTGTTCCCTTAACAGCTGATGAACCTGCTTTTTATCTGCACGGTCAAAAAACACGATCAGCACGTCGGCACCAAGCGCCCCACATGGTTTAACCAGCTTAATGATTCCGGTACTCTCAAGTAAGTTTCGAATTTCAAGCGAATGAGAATGCGTGAGGTTTTTAGATTTCAATAATTCGCACCACTGCCCCATCTGGTATAAAAATTCAGATTCATTATTTGCGGAATACAAATCACAAATAAGCGAAGACAACTTCGGAAGCTCACTAAGTGCAGATAGATCAAGAGAAGCCAAATGCTCGTGCGTCGGTACTTTCATACCGGAGTAAATCAAAGCAAAATCTAAACTCGTGAAATTCCAGTCAAAGTTCTGAAACATGTTCAGTTGCTGATCGGCCAGTGTAACACCGCCCATGTACTGAAACACCAGATCAATCCCGCTGGGCTTTACTTTTTGCTGTGAATGAAGATCCCGGTATTCTTTTAAGATTTCAAAAATTCCGGCCTTTTGTTTGATAAGAGACGGAGTAATAACGGCCAGATATTCTGCAGTCGAACGCCCGAATCCGCCGGTCACCTGCTGAGCCAAATACGGATCTTTAAAATTAATTTCGTGGTTAGTAGAGTGCCGGCTTAAATACTTACCGGCTGGGCTGTCAGAATGAAACGTGGTTACTTCTTTACCGCCAATACTGAACTCAAAGCAAGGAGCGGTCGCCAAACCCAAGGCCGAACCACCAAGCAATACAGCGTACTCGCCGACTAAAAAAGTCTTACCGGGAATTTTAAAATTAATATCAGTGATTGGTTTCACGGAGGTCTTTTAGAACTTCAACAGCGTTAGAAAGAGAAATACGCTTACGCATAGAAAGAATTTCTTCCAATTTTTTTACCATGGCCGGCATTTCAATTTCAGTTGCTCCTGCACCAAGAGACAAATTCTTGATATGAAGCTTCATGTGGCCTTCAATAATGCCAACTGTAGTCAATGCTCTCAATGCTCCAAGGTTTTGAACTAATCCAACCGCTGCCGCCACTCGTGCCAGGTGATTCGCAGAATCTACTCCCAGCATTTTCATAGCCAACTTTGCAGACGGATGAAGCGTCGTTACACCGCCGACCGTTCCCACAATTACCGGAGCTTCAAATATCCCGATCAATTGATTGCCGACTTTTCGCCATTTTGTGATAGAGCGATACTGCCCGTCGCGGGCCGCATAGGCGTGAACGCCGGCTTCTACCGCGCGCCAGTCATTGCCGGTTGCAATCAAGATAGGATCGATACCGTTTAAAACACCCTTGTTGTTAGTAGCCGCACGGTACGGGTCAAGCTCTGCAAAAAGCGAAGCTTCTTCGATTTTTTCAGATAAAGAATGTTCGATATTGTCGATAGTCACACTGGCGCGTGTCAGTTTTGAATCAACCAGGTTCGACAAAATACACATCGTGACTTTCTCACCTGTGAATTGTTCGATCGGTTCTTTTAAGTACTCGCAAACCTGATTAATAACATTTGCACCCATGGCATCACATGGATTCATGTAAATGTGAATAATAGCCATCACTTCGCCATCACCGCGGTCTAAATGACGAATTTGAATATCTGTAACACCGCCACCGCGGGCCACGAGTCCAAAAGCCACTTCTCGGTTTGCAAGTTCAATCAAAAAATTCTTCTGTTGCAAAAGGTGACGTTGAAAATTTTCAAAATTTTTAATTTTAGCAAACTGAATCTGCCCAATGATGTTATTGCCGATCGTTTCTGTTCTGATCGACCCGCATTCACGGACCCATTTTGCCGTCTTGCTGGCTGCTGCAATTATTGATGTTTCTTCTACGGCCATTGGGATAACGTAATCACGGCCATCAATATTAAAATTTGTAGCTACACCTAAAGGAAGCTGAAAATAGCCAATGACGTTCTCTACGAACTTTTCGGCCAGCTTCACATCTTGAAGACCGCCTTGCTTTAAATAATTAATTTCTTGTTTCGACAGAACGTCTGCTTCGTTCAAAAGCTCAAGACGTTCCCCATAAGTAAACTTTGAAAAGCCTTTGAAGATTTCACTCAGTGTTTTTTTAACCAATTGGGCCATACCACACCTTTTTATGAAGCAGTTCTTCGCAACGTTTTATACCCATGCAAAATAACGCCGTCTTCAACTGGAAATCAAATTCCCTCATCGCGTGACTAACGCTTTTTGCATCGGTCATTGCCGCTTTCATCAATGGCTGGGCGATCCCCACAGCGCGAGCGCCAAGCGCCAAGCACTTTGCGGAATCTACGCCGTTACGAATTCCCCCGGAAGCCCAAATCTGATGAAACAGCACCTGATCTTGCAATTCGAGAAGACAATCTACTGTAGAATATCCCCAGTCTGCAAAAGCATCCGCTGATTTGTAAAATATACTCTCTTCGCTCTGTCGTAATGCTTCAATTTTAGCCCAGTGAGTACCGCCGAATCCGGAAACATCCACTGCCTTTACGCCAATATCAAATAAGTTGTTTGTAACGTCTTTGTTTATACCGAATCCGACTTCTTTAACCAGGATCGGCACATGACTTTGTTTTACCAGTTTTTCAAGCGCAGCAAGAGCGCCGCTAAAATTTAAATTACTGTTGTTCTGGAAAACTTCCTGAAGCGGATTCAAATGAACAATGAGGCCGATAGCATTCAGGTTTACTACCAACTCCAGAATCTTATCAGGATTTTGATTCAGTACCTCCAGAATCCCGATGTTTGAAATTAGTTTTAAGTCAGGAACAGTGGCCACGATCTCTCGCCACTCGAATGAAGCTTCCGAATCAGTTAGCTCTCTTCGCTGAGAACCCACACCCATCAGCCAGCCGTTTTCTGCTGCAGCTAAAGCAAGATTTCTATTTATTTTAATGCTATCTTGATGGCCTGCAGTCATGCTCGACACAAAGTGCGGAGTCGCCATTTCGTGCCCGAGCAGCTTCACCTTAAGCGAAACGTCAGCATAATCTATTTCAGGTAAAGCCTGATGAATGAGTCTGATTTTTGAATAACCTGATCTCACAAGTTGTTGGGCGGAATCGTCCAGCGCTAGACGTATGTGATCCCGCTTTCTTTCTTCAAACTCATTATAGGAGTTAGACATAAATCAAATACCCTCTTAATAAAAAAGCGAGCTATAAAGCCCGCTTTTTCATATTTAAAATTTCTCAGTACCAACGCTTATTGTTTGATAGCGTGTTGGCAAAGAGAAGAAAAAGCAGCTGAATCTGTAATTGCAAGATCAGCTAAAACTTTTCTGTCGAGTTCGATTCCAGCTTTAATTAAGCCACCGATTAAACGTGAGTACGTAGTACCGTTCAAACGTGCAGCTGCATTAATACGTTGAGTCCACAAAGCACGGAAAGAACGTTTTTTCATCTTTCTGTGCTTGTAAGCGAACGCCATACCACGGTCATTTTTTTCAACCGCGTGAGTGTATGAGCGCGAACCTGCTGAGTAGTAACCTTTTGTTCTTTTTAATACTTTTTTGTGACGACGACGATTTGTCATCCCCGATTTTACGCGTGCCATTGTCTACTCCTTAAAAGCCGAATTGGCGCTTCACTTGAAGCATGTTTGCATCGTCGACATAAACTACTTGTCCAAGATGACGTTTAACTTTTGAACTCATGTGAGAATTCAAGTGGCGCATTTTAGTTTGTTTGCGCTTCACTTTTCCGCTTTTAAGAACGCGCATGCGTTTCTTTGCACCAGAGTGCGTTTTCATATTTACCTTCCTCCGACAGGGCGAGAACTCAAAAGGAGTCCTTCTTGATGGCTCAGCTGTCAGCCTTAATTTTGAGTCTTTTAGAAATAGGGGTTTTTGCTGCCAAAATCAAGCATTTAGCTGAATTAGGTAGGGGTCTAACCGGGTAAACCGCCAGGGGTTTGAAAAAAAGACAATAAATGTGCAATTTAATGATATTTTAACAGTTTACTATATGATGCAGTTCATAATATAACCTTTAGCTAACGATAAATTAACAGATCTAAACTTAGGAGGATCAATGAAAATCGTAACAACTACACTTATCGCTCTTTTCGCAACTGCTGCTATGGCTACTGAAGCTGCTCCGGCTGCTGCCCCTGCTGCAACTACAGCTCCTGCTGCTGCTACAGCTCCTGCTGCAACGGCTCCAGCTGCTACAACTGCTGCTGCTCCGACTGCTAAGAAAGCTAAAAAAGCTAAAAAAGCTAAGAAAAATGAAGTTGCTGCTGCTGCGACTGCTGGTACTCCAGCTGCTCCTGCTGCTGCTCCTGCAACTGAAGTTAAAAAATAATTTTTTTTTAATATTCAATTTAAAAAGCCGCTTCACAAGAGCGGCTTTTTTATTTCTAGACGTAAAAAATTTCTATGTCTAAATCATGACATTATATTTGTTATCGCTCCGGTGTTATACTGCAGTTCATGAAAACAATAAAAACCTCAATTTTACTTTTGATATTAGCAATCCCCGCTTCCACCTTCGCAGATAACATTGCGGCAGCGAAAGTTCCGAAGGATGTTTTAAGCCTCACGACCAGAATTCGTGACTGTAACCATTGGGCCGGCGAAGAGCCATACGACCAGCCCCGCGCCGCTGAAATCGCAAAGGCTATGAAACAGCTTCGCTGTGACCGCCTGGATAGCGATGAAAAAAAGATTCGTGAAAAATATAAATCTAATAAAGAAGTTCTTGAAGCTATCGATCAAGCTAAAAATTTACCTTACTGATACTCTAACTTTAGTGGTTAATAAAAAAGGCCGGTAACGAACCGGCCTTTTTTATTTTAATTTTCAAATTTGGAAAGTTAGTACTCTGACTGAGGTTCACAGCAGAATCGAACTCTTGAACCACTTTTAGTTGCAGTCCAAACTCCGCTGGCACAAGCATGGTCATTTTCGGCAATGTCCGCAAGATCGATAACACTGCATAGACTTCCAGGTCTTGAAGCTGGTGTCGGCGTTGGCCCCGTTATAGGACCGCCAGGCGAAGGCGTTACCTGTGGTGATGGTGTCGGTGTTGGCGTAACGATTGCGCCTCCGCTGCTACCTACTGGTGAATTGGCAACTGCAACTAAAGCACTCGTACAAATCAATAAAGAAATGAAAATCTTCATAAACTCTCCCTTATGTATATTTATATGTTACAGAACGAGAGCACGGTTTTGCAATTGGACCAGGACCTAAACCGAACCTGGCCCAAAGATGTATCTACTGATTCAACACACTGGACGGACACTTAAACACCGTCGCCAAAAAGACGATTGTATTCGGGTTTTCAGGCGGCTCCATCACTTGGCCTGCGCTGCTTTCTACGGGCTTTGCCGTTACGGTCTTGCCTGCAGGAGCTGAGCCCGGAAGCGTATTGGTGTTCTTACCCTTTAAGAAGACCAAAATGTTTCCACCGAGCGCGTGAGCTTTGTTTCTGAGGTCAACACGTGTCTCAAGCTCCATCTGCGTTTCAAGCGTTCCGACATTTCTGTCTTCCTGAACACTTGCGACTTCCCCGACATAAAGACAACCTTTAGGTTCCGCATCTAAAACACGGACTCTTTCGGCACCGGGTGTGACTTCATAAGATTTTCCAAACAACCCTCGACCACCGGCACAGCCGGTCAGTGTCAGCACTGCTAAAAGAAAAACCCTATTCTTCATCGGTATCTACTTCTTCTTTCATCGGTTCAAGAACTTCATCTTTTTTATTCGGGTGAAGTTTTAAGTAGTCTTTAATTTTTGTTGGATCCGGCGCTAACATCGCAAACATATTACGTCCCTCTGTTTTTGGCGGAGATTCAACAATGGCGAGATCTTTTACAAACTCAATAGCTTTGTTCACAACAGCTAAGCCCATTTCCTGATGAGCCATTTCGCGGCCCATGAAACGCAAGTTAACTTTAACTTTATCCCCGTCCAACAAAAAGCGGCGGGCGGGGTTCATTTTAGTTTCGAAATCATGTTGGTCCGTGCGCGGACGCATCTGAATTTCTTTGATCGTTACGATCACCTGATTTTTTCTGGAAGCAGCGGCCTTTTTCTTTTCTTCATATTTGTATTTGCCGTAGTCCATGATTTTACATGTCGGCGGCTGAGCATTCGGAGCAATTTCAAGCAAATCTAAGCCTCGGTCTTCGGCGATTCTCAGCGCTTCAGGCACTGTCATCACACCTACCATTTTTCCCTCATCATCAATCAGTCGTACTTGTTGGGCACGGATTTCGCGGTTAACACGCAATCCATCTTTATCACGTTTTTTATCTCTATCGAACTTGGAAGGACCTTTTGGTCTTGGGGCGAGGGTATTAATACTTTTCTCCTTTAGTATGTTTCTCTTCTTTAAACCTGCGCCATTTCTGGCAGCAGTTTTCTTTCTTTAACGTTAGCTAAAATAACATCGCGGGCTTTTTCCCACGAAATGTTATTGTGCATCGAACCGTCTTTTAAACGAACCGATACTGATCTTTGTTCTGCTTCTTTATCACCGACAATCAGCATGAACGGAACTTTTTTAAGTTGAGCTTCACGAATTTTGAAATTCAACTTTTCATTACGTCGGTCAAATTCAACACGAATGCCTCGGGATTTTAAATCTTGTTCCACTTCACTGCAAAACCCGTTCACCCGATCAGTCACATTTAAAATCGTTACTTGAGTCGGAGACATCCATGGCGGCAAGTGGCCGGCAGTATGTTCAAGGTAAACACTGATGAATCGTTCTAATGAACCTAAAACCGCACGATGAAGCATCAGCGGCCTATGCTCTTTGTTATCTTCACCTGTGTACTGAAGATTGAACGCTTCCGGCAAGTTCGGATCAACCTGAATCGTACCCGTCTGCCAAGAACGGCCAATAGCATCAACAAAATGCATTTCCAGCTTCGGTCCGTAGAACGCACCTTCACCCGGAAGAATTCCGAATTGCATTCCCATTTCAGTTACCGCATCACCTAAAGCTTTTTCCGACATGTCCCAATACTCGTCAGACCCCATGCGGTTATCAGGACGAGTCGCCAAGAACAATTTGTAATTCGGCATACCCAAGGTTTGATAAATTTCATTAAGTAATTCGATAAATTTAAAGATTTCCGTTTTTAACTGCTCCATCGAGCAGAAGATGTGCGCATCGTCCTGACAGAAAGTTCTTACGCGCGACAGACCATGCAGGGCACCTGATTTTTCATAACGGTGCAATCTGCCGAAGTCGGCCATACGTAATGGTAATTCGCGGTATGAATGCTTCTCTGATGCGAACAACAGACAATGGCTGGGGCAATTCATCGGTTTTACACCGAATTCACGTTCATCAGGATTAGAGAAGTACATATTCTCTTTGTAATTCTGATAGTGGCCGGAAGTTTTAAATAATTCGACATCAAAAATTTGCGGCGTAATCACTTCCTGATAATCATATTTGTGATACAGCTCGCGAATGTAATTAATCAGTTCGTTATATACGACTGTTCCCCGTCCGGTAAAAAACGGAGACGCCGGCGCCCATTCATGAAACATGAACAGCCCTAATTCTTTTCCCAGTCTTCGGTGGTCGCGTTTGGCGGCCTCTTCTAACTGAACAAGGTATGCATCTAAATCTTTTTTATCGTTAAAAGCTGTCGCGTACACGCGCTGAAGCATCGGATTTTTTTCGTCACCACGCCAGTACGCGCCCGCCACTTTCATTAGTTTGAAAGCCTTTATCTGGCCGGTAGACTGAACGTGAGGACCACGGCAAAGGTCAAACCAGTCGCCCTGGTGATAAATACCAACAACTGTTTCGCCTTTAGCAGCTAAATCCTTGATAAGTTCAACTTTGAACCGCTCGCCCATTTTAGTAAAAATGTCGATGGCTTTTTGGATCGGCCACTCTTCGCGGACCAATGGCAGATCTTTATTGCGAAGCTCTTCCATCTTTTTTTCAATTTTTTCAAAATGCTCTTCAGTAAAATTAAATGGAGAATCGAAATCGTAATAAAATCCATTTTCAATCACCGGACCGATCGTCACTTTAACTTCAGGCCAAATTTGTTGAACGGCCTGAGCCATTAAATGCGCGGCTGAATGGCGAACAACTTCAACTGATTCAGGAGACTTAGTTGTAATTAGCTGTAGCTTCGTTTGATTCGCCAGTGGCGT
>JANWIU010000004.1 GCA_025449725.1 Pseudobdellovibrio sp. | reverse complement strand
TCAATTCTAGGAATTTTGTTACCGACCTGCCATGAGTACGATACTTCGTTTGATTCATTCATGGCTTCATCGTAGGCTCTGACTTTTACTGTATGAATGCCAGGGTCAACGTCGTAATTGATAACGGAACTTACCGGCTTGAATTCACCACCGTCAATTGAGGCTTTGAATTGAATGGCGCTAACTGCAGTATAATTATCCACTGCCTGCATTACGAAGTTTGCAGCAGGCGATAAGGTTTTTGATGCCGGCGTCTGATTGAAACTGATTTTAGGACCGGTTTTATCGTAAATCCAGGAAACCGTCAGTGGCAAAGATTGGTTGCCTGCCTTATCTGTCACGAAGAAATTCAGAATTCTACTTCCTTCAACGATATTTGAAACAGATAAATCGCTGTAACATTTGTCAACTTCAGGTGGGCATTCCATTTTGCTAATGCCTGACCCGCTGTCTTCAGACTTAATTGAAAAAGCAGTATTAGAAAGTCCAGTAACTTTTGGAATGGCCGTTGCTAAATTCAAACTTGGCAGAATATCATCGTGTACAATCGAATCGTCTATACATGTGGTTTCAGTGTAAGTGGTTCGAAACTTTGCAAAAACGTGGGCTTCCTTGTTTTTTTCTCCGAGCTTCCAGGAAACTTCTTCGCTGAAGGGCTGCCACACGCCGCCGCTGTTGCAGGAAGGATCATTGGTTAGATACATTTCTCCTGATTGAATTCCTGAAATTTGAACAAGAACTTTTTCTGACGTTGTATAAACAGCGTTGTTATTTATGGTGATGGCGCCGGTTCCTAAGGAAGAAAGCATCAACTGGCCATTGGGATCTGCAAATTTTGTCTTAGTACAGTTTTGAAAGGTAATAGTCAGCACGAAGCCAGCAAATAGCAAAGATATCAATGCTTTGACCTTAGAAAATTGCATTACGTCCCCCACTCTATTTAACGACATTTTCTGTTGGTAAATCGAGTGGTTATAAGCAAATTATCGAAATGAAACATATTTTTTTCAAAACACGGCATTTTCAGCTCACCTGAGCGGCCGCGCTTTCTCATATCAGGACAATTACAAAATTAAAACCTATCGCGGATGCGTGTACTGAGCTACAACCCGAACCGGCTGCCGTGACTTAATCAAAACTTTCCAAGTTTTCTTCATCGAATTGATCTCAATCTTCATCAACTCAATCTCATACCGAAGCTCATCCATCTTCTGATCCGCTGCTGATCTGTATTCAGCTTTTAATTTATCAAATCGTGCCTGAGCATCGACGATACGTGAAGCCAACGGCTCCAGCTTCTCATGATAAAAATCCGTATTTTTAAATTTAATGGACTCTACTTCTAATCGCGCTTTCAAAATCTCTGAAAACTGCACCGTCTTTAGTTTATTCGCCAAGCCAATTAAAGCCGCCAACTGAATCGACCATTTAGTCGGGTCCCAGTGATACCAGCGGATACCATTACGGTAATCGAACTGAAATTTGTGATGAAAGTTATGATAGCCCTCACCGTGAGTAAGAATCGTTACAATAAAACTGTCTTTCGCGGTTTTATCTAACGAATAAGGCGTCTTGCCCAAAGTATGACTTAAAGAATTTACTAAGAATGTCGATTGCTGAGTTAAGAAAATTCTTAAACCGCCCGCAATCACCAAACCTAGAATGGCGTTACCCAACAACGCACCGATAATTGTAGGAAACGCATAACCCACAAAAATGGCTGCGAATAAATAATTATCGTGCTGCCATTTGATCATTTTGTTTTTTTCTAAATCCGGGGCCTGCACCGGAAGACTGACCGCTTCGTGGGTCATCATCCAGCCCATGTGGGCGTACCAAAAACCTTTATTGATGGAATACGGGTCTTTGTCGGTATCTTCAAATTTGTGATGAATGCGGTGATCGCTGGACCACTTTAGGCAAGAACCCTGAAACGCGCCAGAGCTAATGAACAATAAAATCCCTTGTAAAATCGGATGTGCTTCATAGGATTTATGCGCAAACAACCGGTGGTAACCCATGGTGATACTTAGGTTCGTAAGAATTGCGAATACCAAACCAAATATGCTAACAGAAATAACTTGGGTCGCGGTGTAATTATCACTGACGAACAAATAAGTCAGAAGTAGCGCGACCGAAATCACAGGATTTAAAATTAAAAATAACGTAACCGACCAGCAGATTTTTTTTATATTAGTTGCCATGACTTAATATATACGCCCGCTGAATATTTTTGTATTTAAAGAATCATTGCCGCAATGTTGAAAGCTAATTGATACGGTAATACTGAATCACGTCATAGACGGCGACCGGTTTAAACGCCTGCGCCTCGATAGACCAAACTTCAGACTCCCACCCTAACATTTTTTTAACTGCAAATGATTTAGCCTTTTTTAAAAGGCCAAAGTAATCTTTTACCGGGCCCATTTGCGCCTTAGTGTATTTAAAAGTCGGAATGTGAAACTGAATGACATCAAAGCCTTTATTCGCATTCAAAAAGGCCAGCTCGTTTTTTTTAACATCGTTTGAAACAAACAGCCCAGAAAACTTCAACTGCGAATCGGCTGCTTTTGTTTTGAAAACAATAAGTCTCTCGGTATTTTTTAAATAGCTGTCAAAATTCAATTTTGTGTTTGTGTCCACTAACAAAACGCGTAACGGTGTAGTCAACTGCGCCTTCAATGAAGAATCCATCTTGGTCATAAAAGGTAAAACGTAACTGCTGCCCTTTTCTTCGAAAACAACTCTTTTGGCTTTATAACTTTTCGCTAAGGTCAACAAACTTGCAGAGTCAAAATCACTGTCACTTTTATTTTCAAAAATCAAATCCGCAACCGGAGAAGTCGATGCGGCCCCGAGATTCTGTAATCTTTGATTAAATACGGATTTAAAGTGCAGTACGGAATTTGTTTCCTGACCCAGCAAAGTTTGAATATTTTCAAGCAACGACTTATGAGGAAAGTCAGGATACTTGCGAAGTTCTGCAAAAACAGATTCTCTAAAGTTGAACTGTTCTAAAGTATTTAAACTTTCAAAGCTGTCATACCAAATTTCTTCGACTGCGCTGTCAGTTGCGGCATGGCCTGTTAACCACCCCGCCAAGAATCCGGCAAACTGTGCACTTTCAAATTTCATGTTTTGTAAAAGCAGAACCGTCACAAATAATTTTTCAAGCTCAGGGTCTTCAAGACGGTCGGCACTGACTGCGATTTTATTGTTTTTTAACTTCAACTGACCGGTTGTGGTCTCATTGATTTCAATATCCACACGGCCCATTAGCCCCAAAAGGGATGCAGCCCTTTCAATTTTGTGAAGGCGCGCATCAATAGCCCCTAAATTTTCGTAAAAATAAGTCGAAAATCTCGGAATTTTATAGTTAGAACAGCTATAAAGAGTCTCTGTTAATATGCTTTCGGATGAGGCATCTTCAAGGCTGACTCTGTCAATCTTGTTAACAATTTTGGAACTAATACATAATGGCTTTTTGGTTCCTACCTCAAAACCCATTAAAATCATTACGAGCAATAAAATAAGACCCAAAGGGCGTTTTTTGTATTCGCTGAACACTATACCACTGCACAGCAATTCCAGGGCCCGCACCAGGCGCTTAGTTGACGGACATTTTTTTATCCTCATAGAATTCTAAGTACTGTTTATTTTTTAGCGGACTTAATGAGGAGGCCCCTATGAAATCCTATTTTTCAGCAACTTTAATTTCCTGGCTAATTTTAAGTTTAGCTGTACCGGCATTTGCTTACCGCCCGGTCACCGAAGAAAAATTGCAGGAGCTGGTACAAAGCTTTCAATACACGCCAACCGTTAAGCAGGTTCGCACCTCAAAAGCTTCTTGTACTGCACAAGATATCGAATTCACTACAACCTACCCCCAACGCGATTCAGAACTAACGATCAAAGCTAAATCATTCGTTCCGGTAAATCCTACCGCAAAGGTGCCCGTCATATTTATGCTTCCGCCTTTAGGTGGAGCCAGCTCTCTTGATCTATTAGTCGGTAAAAAATTCTGCGAAAATAATTTAGCGGTAATGCTGATTACGACTAACTTAACAGGTCTTAACAGCGACACCTTGGTGCCTGTCACTGATCATGATCACACTCATCGCCGTGTTGCTGCTGCCCTTAAAGGCGCGCTGATTGTTGCTGCAACTTATCCTGAAATCAACACGAAGAAAGCCGGCATCTTCGGAATCAGCCTCGGAGCAATCCTTGGTTCTGTGGCGTACTCTGTTATTCCGGAACTTTCAGCTGCAACGTTGTTTGTTAACGGCGGCGATGTTCCTCACATTTTGGCCGTAAGCGATCAGGGCCCGGTTGTGAATCTTAAAAATGCCCGCATGCAAGAACAGGGTTTTACCACTGTCGAACAATACGAAAATTTTTTAAATGAGAATTTAGAAATCGACCCGCTTCATTTTACAAGATTTGTAAATCCCGAAACTTTAAAACTTTATTTATCTAATAATGATAAATCCGTCCCAACAGTGGATCAGGTCAATTATTACAATGCTCTTGGAAAGCCCAAAGAAACAAAATTTTCTTCTCTACCGCATATGGAAACCGTCCTTTCAACTTTGGCAGTGGGTAACGGTAAGCAACAGATTGCAGACTGGTTTAATGCCCGATTTGCTTTGCCTAATCCGAGACTGGGCCAATAATGTCGGCTTCAAAAAAATCTTCACAACTGACGCTCTGGATCTTCGTATCACTTGTTGTCGGTTTAGTTTTAGGAATCTGGTTTCCTGACTTGGCTCATGCCGTAAAACCGTTTCGTACCGTCTTTATGAACGGTGTGAAGTGTATTATTGCGCCGTTAATTTTTTCTTCTATTGTTTGCGGAATTAATTCTTCCGGTAGTGCTAAAGGCCTTGGGCGTTTAGGACTACGTTCGATCATCTGGTTTGAAATTGCGACAACTGTTGCCCTTTTTATCGGTTTACTTTTTGTTAACTTCATTAGACCGGGCGATGGTTTAACTTTAACAGCTGTTGATGCTTCAAGTGTGCCGGTAACAAAAGCCAATATGACTGTTGCCGGTTTTATTGAACATTTGCTTCCGACAAATCTGGCTGAAGCCGTTGTTAAGGGCGATGTTTTACAAATCGTTTTATTTTCTATTATTTTTGGCCTTGCCCTTTTATGGGCCGGCGAAAAAGGCAAGCCGATCTACAATTTTTGTGAAGGTCTTACGCACGTTATGTTTAAGTTCACAGAAATCATTATGTACCTGGCACCTATCGGTGTCGGTGCTGCAATGGCCGGTGCCGTGGCTGAACACGGGCTTAGTGTTTTATTGCCGATGGGTAAAATGGTTGCGACCCTTTACCTGGCGCTTTTAGTTTTTGTAGTAGCAGTGCTTTTGCCTGCGCTTAAATGGGCGCGCGTAAAAATTGTTCCGTTCTTAAAAGAGCTTCGCCCGGTATTAACTTTGGCCTTTGCTACAACTTCAAGTGAATCTGCTTACCCGGATGCATTGAAGTCTTTAGAAAAAATGGGTGTATCAAACCGCGTGGCCAGTTTTGTTTTACCAATGGGTTATAGCTTTAACTTAGATGGTTCTACTTTGTATCTAGCAGTGGCTTCAGTCTTCGTTGCACAAGCAGCCGGAGTAGAGCTAAGCATCGGTACCCAAATCGCGATGATGCTTTCGTTAATGTTAACAACAAAAGGTGTGGCTGCAGTTCCGCGCGCGTCTTTGGTGGTGCTGTCTGCAACATTGGTGGCGTTTGGTTTACCGCTTGAAGGAATTGTTCTGATTATGGGCGTAGATGAATTTATGGATATGGCCCGTACGTCTGTAAACTTACTGGGTAACTGTGTTGCAACGACGGTTGTTTCTCACTGGGAAGGCGAAAAGTTATCGCCGGAGTTTCAGAGCTAATTTCAGTCAGCGTTTTTGTCTGAACCTGGCACCATTTGTAACAAACAGGACCTGGCACCTTTAAGCTAAATTACTTTTCCGATGGATTTAGCTTTGCCAACGCGTCCTACTTTTGAAGGTAGGTCGTGATCCATTTGCTGCTGTAACCATGAATTTGTAGCTAATAATTTATTTAAGTCGATTCCCGTTTTAACCTTCATTCCGTCAAACAGGTAGATCACATCTTCAGTGGCCACATTGCCTGCAGCACCCGGTGCATACGGGCAACCACCCAGGCCACCGATGCTGGAATCAAAAACTCTGACACCGGTGTTGTAAGCCGCAAGAATGTTGGCCAGCGCGGTACCACGAGTGTCATGAAAGTGGCCGGCCATTTTTGCAACCGGAATTACTTTTTTTAATTTTTTAAAAAGTGATTCCACCTGCCCTGGTGTTGCCACACCAATGGTGTCGCCAATAGAAACTTCATATACACCCATGCGGTACATT
>JANWIU010000003.1 GCA_025449725.1 Pseudobdellovibrio sp. | reverse complement strand
TGCTGAATTTCAAGAGACCAGATCGATTTTCAAAATAATGTACCGATAAATTTCAAGTGTGGTAGGTTTGAAGTATGGCCAACGTTACCCTGATCCGTCCCCATGTCTTAATTGCCGTTTCGTCTCCGGCATCGCCAACCTGCCCTCCCATAGGGTTGGCTTATATTGCGTCCAGCGTTAAACAGGCCGGCCATCACGTTACGATTATAGATGCGGTTGGAGAGGCTCCCGGTAAATATTTAAAAATTGATGACCCTAGATTTGTACAGCAAGGGCTTTCGTTAGAAGAAATTGTAGAACGCATTCCTGTGAATACCGAAATCATCGGGATATCTTGTATGTATTCTTATGAATGGCCAAACGTGAGAAAGCTTATAAATGCCATTCGTGAAAAATTTCCGGCAGCAAGAATTGTTCTAGGTGGAGAACACTCATCGGCTTTGCCGGAATTTTGTTTAACGGACTGTCCTGCATTAGACGTGTCTGCCTTGGGTGAAGGCGAAGAAACGATGATTGAACTTTGCGACAGTGCAAAACCGCTTTCGCAAATTAATAGTATTGCCTACCGTGGTGAATCAGGTCCGGTAAAAACTCCCGGGCGAAAGCGCATTAAAGCCATAGATGATATTCCAAAGCCTGCTTGGGACCTTTTTCCAATCGAAAATTATCTTGATAAGGGTTACGGCCGGGGTGTGAACCGTGGGCGGAACATGCCGCTGATTTCTTCTCGCGGCTGTCCTTATCGTTGTACTTTTTGTTCGAACGAAACGATGTGGGGCCATTTGTGGATTTCCCGCAAGCCGGAGTTAGTTGTAGCTGAAATCCGGGAATATATTGAAAAGTATCAAATAACTAATTTTGATTTTTATGACCTTACCACCATTGTTAACCGAACTTGGACGGTAAAGTTTTGTAAATTAATTATTGAAAGCGGCTTAAATTTTACCTGGCAACTTGCATCCGGAACCAGATCTGAAGCCATTGATGAGGAAGTTGCGCTTTTACTTGGCCAGTCAGGTTGTTCAAATATCAGCTACGCACCTGAGAGCGGATCATTAACCGTTTTAGAAAGAATTCGCAAAAAAATCGATCTCGAAAAAATGAAAAAGTCGATGCGAGCGGCCGAGCGAAGCGGTGTTATCTGTAAAGCGAACATTTTAATCGGGTTTCCGGGCGAAACTCACAAAGAAATTTTTGAGACGTTTAAGTTTATAATTGAGGTCGCCTTTACAGGTATTCATGACTTGTCGGTGTATCCGTTTTCACCTTACCCGGGAACAGTGCTTTACGATCAACTGCGCACAGAAAATCGAATATCTGAAATTAATGACGAATATTTCTACAAGTTGGCACTTTCAACTGAACTAGGCGCGACGCCGCCTTCCTATTCTGAACACATTTCGACGCGTGTTTTGGGAATCTATAGATTTGTCGGAATAGCTTTGTTTTATCTTTTTTCTTATCTTTCTCGTCCTATCAGAGTTTATAAATTGATAAAAAATGTCGCCTTCAGCGATACCCAAGAGACGCTGCTTGAAGGTGTTTTGTACGACAAATTCTTTCGCAGATCAAAAGCAGAGTAGGAATTAGCATCAGGTCAGCAGCAAAAATTTTGATAGCATTGATATTGTTCTTAGTAAGCATTGAAATTGGCATACGACTTACTGATCTCGATATACGTTTTTTGCGTTTTACTTTGTATTATTCCAGTGCGGATTCTGACGTTTACAGGCCGTCCAAGAATCCCAATCTTCTTTATGAATTAATTCCCGGGGCATTTTCCAGTTCCATTGAAGGCATGCACCCTAAAGAGAGACCTGACTATGTTAAAACGGTCACGGTAAATGAGTGGGGCTACAGATATTCGCCGTGGGGCTTAGAAAAACCGCCGGGAGTTTTCCGAATTGTGATATTCGGCGGGTCGAATACTTACGGATACAGCGTGAGTGATGAAGATACTTTTTCGTACCAACTGTTTAAAAAACTTGAAAAGTCTTCACCTAAAAAATTTGAAGTTTGGAATGGCGGCATAACGGCTTCCGTACTATCACAAAAAGTAGAGTTTGCGCGTAGGGCGGCAGTTGAGCTTAAGCCGGATTTAATTATTTTTAAACATTTTCATAACGACGGACGCCGTGCTTTCTATTCTCGTAAAACCAGTGTTCCTGACGTTTCAAAACTGCTGAAGTATGATTATTTTTCTGAAAACAGCGAGTTGTTCATCGAAAACATTCCTTTTTTATTTAACGACGATCCAAAACTGGAAGAATGGCATAGAAGCTTAGTAGGGCTGTCCGCAACGTACAGATTAATTCACGCCTTGATTAATTACCATTACGTAAAGATTGGATTCCCGAACCACACACGAGGAAAATGCGAAATCGGTGAGGCCATGTGTAAGAGGGTTTCGGAGAAATACAGTAAGTACGGTGACTATGTAAGTGAAAGAGAACTGGATAAATTTATCAGTGAGTACGGCAATTCAATAAAACTTATTATGTTTGATCCGGTAAAGCAGATAAATTGCGGCAAGGAAAAGATGACCTTTCATGGTTTGCCACTCTTCTCATTATGTACTGCTTCTAAGCCGGAAGAATACCGGCATATTCATCCGCCAAGTTACGTGTACAGCTATTACGCTGATGTCATGGCCGATTACCTAATTAAAAACAAATTCATTTCTTTAAAGTGACGGCAGCAGTTTTTCAGACTGCAGAGTCTTAATAATATTCTCGCTTATCATTTCACTTCCAAGCGAAGACGTGCGACCGAAATCCCAACCGAATCGATCAATAAAGACTTCTTCGTATTGATGCTTTGTAAGGGCATCTCTAAATATTTTTTCATTATCAACAAAGACGACTTCTTTATAGTCAGCTAAGAGCGTCTTTAATGGATCGATAGGGCGCAAAGGGTACTGCATCACAACATGCTTAATTTTATTCTGCTTCAGAATGTCTGCCGTTTTTAAGTAGTTCACTTTCGCACTTGGAAAATCATAAAAATTTATCAGATTATGCTCTTCAACCTGCTCTGATGACTTTCCTTGGGCTTTTAAAAGTTCGGCTTTAATTTCGGATACGCGCGGATGGCCGGGAAATTTTTTATCTACTAATGCATAGAACTCTTCAGCCTCTTCAAACCGCTCCTGAATAATATAAAATTTCAGTAAAGATATCCATGTCCAAATGACTTGTCCCTTTTCATGAAGGCCCGATGTTAAAATCTCTTCCTCTTTTTTAAAGTCCCCTTTTTCTCTATACACAAGACCTAAAGCAATGAGCATATCGAATTCACGCAATCCGTTTTCGTATGCGGTTGAAAAGAATCTTAAGGCCGACTCATTATCCTTTTCCAGCACAGATATAAACCCCAGATATTTATTGGCACTCCATCCGGTAGGCCGATAGGTAAGTGCAATATTCAAAAAATGTTTTGCTGCGTCTCTTGTGGCGCTTTCAGTTCCGCTGTCTTTTATAAAATAGGTGACCCCTACTCGATTGGCGGCCTGGTAAGTTTTATGAATATCGACATAGCGTTGGAAGTACTCAATGGACTTCGGAACATTTCCCTTTTCAAGTTCAACAATGCCTTTCAAAAAATACGCTTCTGAATTAAATGCCCCAACTTTGGAAATTTTAGTTAGAATTTCTTCAAGCTCTTTAAAATTTTTGTCATATAAAGCCTTCCTTGCCAAACTTAATAGCTCTATAAATTTGGCACTCCTGGGCTCAACCGGAAGCACTGGCTTCGGAATAGGTTCGATCCTTTCCTGTACGTTCCCCGAAATATTTTCCCAAAGTTTATTTTCGTTATCGGCGCCCAATGCAACCCTGATTTTCTTTTTTAGTAACTTATAAAATATTGATGGATTAAAAAAGTCCCAAAATGTCATGGAGGTTTTTAGAGCCCAAAAGTCGTTAATGCCCATCATCGTAATAACAAAATCAGGACGATACTCTTGAATTTTTCTTTTCATGTCTTGCGTGATTAATGCCGAGTTTGTTTCGGCGCTACCATCATTGATGACGAAATATTTATTTGGTCCGTAATACTGATCCAGCTTGTTTTGTAGCTTTGAAGGGTAAGAATTTTCTGCGCCTGCGGCTGTCGTTGACTCGCCAACACAAAGGATGATTTTTGTTTCTGAATCAGCCGGGAGGACAATTTTTTTAGAAGTAGTTGGAGCTTGTTCAACTTGGTTGTAACTGTATACGGCGCCATTAATTAGTATCTCGATAAAAATTGCAGAGAAGAGCAATATTGCGGAGTTTTGTAAAAAGGTTCGCGTCTTTTTTTGCACTTAAAACAGACTATATTCATATTTTCTCAGGAGCAATCTGAAATTATGGCGGGGGTAGCAGCTTTTCTGATTGCAGCACCTGAATGATGTTCTCACTTATTAATTCATTACCTAACGCTGTGGAGTGTCCAAAATCCTTACCAAAACGATCTATGAAGATCTCTTCGTATTGATACTTGGTAAGCGCATCTTGAAATACTCTTTCATTGTCAACATAGACGATTTCTTTATAGCTAGCTAAGATCGTCTTCATCGGACCAATGGGACGTAAAGGGTATTGCATCACAACGTGCTTCACCCCGTTCTGCTGCAGAATTTCTGCCGCCTTTAGATAATTCGCTTTCGTGGTTGGGAAATCATAAAAGTTATTCAGATTGTAAATCTCTATATGCTCAAATGGCTTTCCTTGAGCCTTTAAGAATCTGACTTTGTTTTCTGCCAGGCGAGGATTGCCGGGAAATTTTTCTTCTGCCAATGCAAAGTACTGTTCTGCTTCTTCATAGCGGTTCTGAGTAATATAAAATTTCAGTAAAGAAAGCCAAAGCCAAATGACATCGCCTTTTTCATAGAGGCCGGACTTTAAAACAGCCTCTTCTTTGTCTGTTTCGTTTTTGCTGCTGTAGATCTCACTTAAACGGGTAAGTAGGTCAAATTCACGTAATCCGCTGTCATATGCTGTGATGAAGTATTTTAAAGCCGATTCACTATTTCCTTCAAGCATAGCGATAAAGCCCAGGTATTTATTCGCTTGCCAGCCGGTGGGATGGTATTTGAGTGCAATTTCCAGAAATTTTTTTGCGGCAGCTCTTGTGGCGTTTTCAGTTCCGCCGTTTTTTATAAAATAGGTGACTCCTACTCGATTGGCAGCCTGGTAAGATTTTTGAATATCAACATAACGGTGGAAGTAACCGACGGACTTAGGAATATTTCCCTTTTCAAGTTCAACAATGCCTTTCAAAAAATAGGCTTCCGAATTAGGTGCCCCGACTTTAGAAAGACTAGTTAGAACTTCTTCTACTTTATTGAAATTTTGGTTGCTGAATTCAGTTTTAGCCTCTTCTAACAGTGTTGCAAACTGATCTGTTCTTGGCTCTGCAGGAGGCTCGGTCACCGGAAGGGTTTCGGTTCGACTTACAACCTCTTGTTCCTGAGAGGGGCCATTTTTTTCATTTGAGGAAAGGACCTCTTTGATATTGTTTTTCAATAACTTACAAAGTTTAATCAACTGAAAATTATCCCAGAAAGTCAGCGGATTATCCAGCGACCAAATGTCATTAACCCCCATCATCGTAATGACTATACTGGGGCGATGATGCTTGATGTTCCTTTCTAAATTCTTCACGATTATTTCCGTATTTGTTCCGGCTATACCTTCGTTGACAACATTGAACTTACCTTCGCCGTAATACTGGTTCAGCTTGCTTTGCAGTTTCGAGGGGTAAGAATTTTCGGCGCCCCAGGCTGTCGTTGACTCGCCAATGCAAAGGATTGTTTTTGCATCAGGTTGCAGGTCTATGGAAGGAGCTTGTACACTATGAAAGTAGTTGTAGCCGTATCCGGCGACCCTTAATAAAATTTCGATGCAAATTACCGAAAAAAGCACGAGTGCGGAATTTTGAAAAAAAGCGAGCGTCTTTTTACGCATTTAAGCCAGACTATATTCTTATTTAGGATGGAGCAATCCGAAATTAACTATTTAAGTCTGGGGCGCTGGCTATATCTACTGGTCAAATTTATCTTTAGTTGATAGTATTTTTTTATGAAAATCAGCGCTACTAAGGTTTTAATTTTCTCGGTTTTATTGATGCTAGTGCCATTGAGTTTTTCATTTCTTTCGTTTAGGTCAATGATGTCAGAGGGCGCACATTGGTACTATACAATCCTTGACTACCATGTTTACTTTTCTGATGTCTTGTTTTATAGGTACGTGGATTTTTTGATTCAGTATCCGGCGCTGTTTTTTCTCAGAAACTTTGGCGCTATGTTTTCTGTTGGTACGGCCAGTTCTATAGCCACCTACATACTCAGTTTTGGTTGGACTTTTCATCCGATTATCAGTCTGTATATTACCTACAGAATTTTGCGAAGCTATTCTCGTAAAGATCTATTTATTTTTCCGGTTTTAAGTTTTCTCTCTGCGTTCATGCCGGCCTCAGCCTATGCCGTTGCTTTAGCGCTTCCGGCAATGAGCTTCTTTTGGCCAGTATTTTTTTGCGTTTTCTTTTTCAACGGCAAAAACATTAAAGATTTTATTATTACGGCGATGCTGCTAGTGGGCCTGGCTTTTTGTTATGAACCAACAATCATCTTTTTTATTCTATTCATCATGATGGCACTAGCGGACTTATTGTGGTTAAAAGTAAAAAGCAAAAGGTATAACTTATATTTAATTTTTCTGTGCGTATTATCCATTATCTTTTTGCTTTGGGTGATCAGCACCGTTCCAGCTAAAAATACCGGTCCATTTTGGCGTTCACTGCTATACGGAGATTGGACCACCAGGTTGATAGGATTAGTCGTTACCTTATCTGTGAGTACAATTCTGTTTTTTAATTTCGTGGCCGGACGATTTAAAGTGGTGGCTAATAGTTTGGCCATTATCTTCTTCTCATTGGGGACATTTTATTTTTTTATTCGCCTTGACGAAATTTATTCACTGGATATATTTGAGTATGCGCTTTCGTGGGCCTATGATTCCAGAGCTTCGGCATTACCGCTAACCTGGTGTGTGGCCGCTTTTTGCTGTCTGTTTTCTTGTTTTCAACGTGATGATCAATGGCTTCATACAAAAATTTCTCAAGTGGCTGCAGTTTTAGTGCTAATAACAGCTTTTGCAACAGCTTACGTCGACTTTAATCAGACAAGAGAATGGAACTTTTATTTTGGTAGGTTTCAACAGCTTGTTCTTCAAAGTGAGGGTTGCGTTCATTTGTCCTACAAGGATTTTGAAAGGGATTATAAAGCTCCTTCAGTGGAGGCTTATTCAGCCGGCTATTCATCTGTAATGGCTCAGATCGTTAATACAAAGTCTGACCCGCTCAAATCTTTAGTCTTTACCGGATTGCGAACATCGACAGAGCCGCCAACGATTCCGTGTCCTGAGCGAAAGGACTCCAAAGTCTTTCGGAATGAATATGGGTTCAGCATAACGTTAAACGGTGGAAGGCTGGTTTTTTCTGAAGAGGCTTTTCTTAAAAAATAGTCAAAGATTTCATAATTCTCTGAAAATGTTTTTCATCCAGAGCATAATTAATAGGCCAGTAAAAAAGGGCCGTCTTTCTTTTTAGTTTTAGTCTTTGTTGCGCTTAAATCCATCTTGTATTCGGTTAGGTGTAATCCGCGACATTTAAATTCCGGATACTTTTGAGCCACGTACTTTTGGCAGGGATCTTCGAATTCTTTAACACATGCTTGATCAGCGGTCAGAAGGATCGACTGAGGAGATTTGGTTTCTTGCAACAAAATGGAAATGTAAGCACTGTCTTTAATTTGGGTCTGCTGGTTTACAAAGACACAGCCTTTTTCTTCACTGACAATACTTAAAACCGAACTACGGAAGTTGTTCCAGCTTTGCAGACACTTGAAATTAAATATTAAAGAAATAATTATGCATACGATGCTACAAGAGATGATGTACTGACGCAGTTCTTTGCTGTCAGTCTCATCAAGAAACTTTTTAAGATAAATAAGCCCGACGGCAATACCCCACGCAATGACAAAAGAAGCTGAGCGGTTCTGACGAGCCTCATAGAGGTTGATGATGCCACTATCATTAAACCAGTAAACCCCAAGTCGGCAGCAAATATAGAAGCTGACCAGAAGGATTGCCGGCTTACGAAAGTCGGCAAACAATTTCAGGCCGATAAAAAAAGCAAACAGAATAGCTAGCTGAAAAAGATAAACATGGGAAGAGTTTGCTTGCCCGAGAAGAGATACCCAGAAGTCGAACATGTCATTCGGAGCTACAATGTATCTTTCAGTCAGCCGGTACACCTGAAAATGAGTTGCTATCATTATCAAACCAATGAAGATGCCCTCGGACCTACTTGGCTTAAGATGACTTTTCTGTAAGATTGCAAACACCAAAAGTGGCATAAAAACGATCGCAACATCGTAATTAAAAGACAACAGAACCAAAAGTACTGTCGAAATAAGAAAATAAATTATATTTTCAATTTTTTTAAAATAGAGAATGAAAAATAGGGGCCAAAAAATGGAAATAGTTCCATTCACAATTCCAACTACAAACGGCAAGCTGACAGAGACCGCCGTTGCCATTGAAAGTAGCGGAAACGTCATATACAAAAATGCATTCTTTTCTTTTTTAACAATAAGGTAACAAAAAAAAGTGCTCAACAAGGGGTGTAGCGTGTAAGAGTAAGAAAGAAGGTGTAAATTCCAGTTAAACGGAACTGCGGGGAGCCAATTCAAAGAAATATACGCCGGAAGTTGCCAAAGTGTGTCGCTCCAGCGCCATTCTCCGGAAGCGTAAACAAGTTTGTGCTGGTTAAGAATTTCAAAAAACCAGTGACTGCCTTCGAAGTTTAATCCGATGAGGTCATGGGCCATAAAGACGAATAGCATGGCAAGTAAGCCTAACAATCCGGCGTAGATTGCATATAAGTAAAAATTAAGATTTCTGCTCACCGCTAAATTGTCGCGTATACAATGAAATTTTTCAACTCAGCATTGAAAATTACGTGGCTAATCGTCATTTAGGTAACGAAAAAATTCAAACTTGGCCCAGACTGAAAATTTATAAATTGCTAATCAGAGGCTTTTAGAATAATTCTCTTTTCTTCATGGAAACCGGAAATCTAACTGCCAACAAATCAGAGCGAATTCACCCTTTAGAGGCGCTCAAAAAGTATCCTTTTGTGTTAGCCCCTATGGCCGGCATAACGGACCATGCATTTCGAAGTTTTATGAAGAAGCTGGATGCCAGCGTGGTCGTAACTGAATTGGTGTCAGCTACCGGTATTGAATACAAATCAAAACGCACAATGGACTTAATGAGCTTCGATGAGACTCAACGTCCGATTGGAATTCAGCTATTCGGGGAAGACCCGGAAATTATGGCAAAAGGGGCGCAGGTTGCTGAAGCACAAGGCGCAGATTTCGTAGACGTAAACTTCGGTTGTCCTGTTCCGAAAGTCGTAAAAAAAGGCGCGGGTTCAGCAATGATGAAGGACCTTCCGTTAATGGAAAAGTTATTATCATCAATGGTGAAAGCGGTGAAAATTCCCGTCACAATTAAAATTCGAACGGGGTGGGAGCAGAATTCCCGCAACGCTTTAGATGTTTGTAACCTGGCTCATGATGTAGGAATTACATGGGTTGCGATCCATGGCCGAACCCGGTCCGCCGGCTATTCGGGATCAGCCGACTGGG
>JANWIU010000002.1 GCA_025449725.1 Pseudobdellovibrio sp. | reverse complement strand
TGCATACTGACGACTATGGCGATTGTTGGGGAACGCGACGGAATCGATATCAAAGGTTCTAAAATGAGCGTTGAAAAAGTTATGAATTCCAACCCGCGCACGATCGGCAGTTTAAAAACTGTCATTGAGATGCCCGCGGCTTTGACTCAGGAAAACAGGCACAAACTGGAAGTCGTCGCTAAAGCTTGTCCGGTTATGCGTTCCTTGCATCCTGACGTTCAGGTGCCGATTGAATTTCGCTACGTCTTGTAACAACTTGAACGCATAGTTCAGCTTCGTGCTTCGCACTCCGCCTCCTGCGCGTCCGCGCGTTAAGAATTCCGGCCGGTGGGAAGGTCCACCACCTGAACTTTTTTAGTAATGGTGGTATTCATTTCCGGCGGAAGATGTTCTTTAATACTTTCAATCAGGCTTTCTTTAATTTTATTTTTTCTGAAATAGGAATTATAAATCAGACTGACTTCCCGTGCCGGCACAGGATGATTGAACTCTTTTAATTTTTTAGACCCGCGTATATCTAACGTGGCCAGGTAAGGCAACAGCGTGAAGCCGGCTTCCTGATCAATCATACGTTTGAGAGTTTCAAGACTGGCACTTTCAAAAAGCAGATGTTTGTTTTGGTCTGAATTCTTTTTTCGGTTTTTACAAATCAACAAAGACTGTTCTCGAAAACAATGGCCGTCCGTCAACAGCCAAAGGTCGCCGGAATTTAAATCTTTTTGATCCACCTTAGCGCTTTTTGATAGCGGAGACTTCTCAGAAACATAAGCTAGAAAAGGTTCGTAAAAAAGCGGCTCTGTTTTTAGTCCTTCTCTTTCGATTGGAGTCACCAGCAAACCAAGATCTAAAGATCCTTCTTCTAATTTCTGCAAAATCTGACCGGTTTGCAGCTCTTCCACAATAATTTTCAATTCCGGGTTGGACTTCATGAAATCTCTTAAGAACAAAGGCATCAAATAGGGCGCAATTGTCGGGATTACTCCTATTTTGATTTCCCCGCGGGCTTCATCTTTTTCTTCTGAAACCAAATCGTTGAAACTTTGAACTTCTCTTAAAATAATTTTCGCCTGGCGAAGCAAAGTGGCGCCGATGCTCGTTGTCTTTATCGGTTGTTCAGTCCGATCAAACAAAATAACACCGAGTTCTTCTTCAAGCTTCTGAATTTGCATACTAAGAGTCGGCTGTGTGATGTGACAGTGTTGGGCTGCGACCCCGAAATTTTTATGCTTATCAACTGCAACTATGTAACTGAGCTGAATAATGGTCATCGTTTCCTCATTTGAATATCAACGGCAAGGTAATGGAAGAAGCTTTTTTGGTTTTAATGAATTTCGTGTGCAAAAATAATTTTTTAATTTCTTTTTCGAAGTACCGAATATCGTCAGGCTTACTGGCTAGCGAAACTAAAGTATTCGTCAAAACCTTATACTGACTAACTTGACCGGCCGGCGTAACCTGCAGTCGCAAAGAAATAGTACCGTCCAGTAAATCAATGCCCGACAAAATAGAATTTAAATTCTCAAAAACCGGATCAATTGAAGCCTGCACGCCTTTTGTAGAAAGGCCGCCCACAACGTAAGGTCTTGGGTTCACAAACCAACCATGAACCACCAGTCGGCTCTTAAGCGGGTCACGCGTGCCCTTAAGTTCGGTTACTCCGTGCGGAAACCGCGGGTCGAAAACGACAAGCTGATTCATCATCGATGGAATTACATCTACAAAATTTTTAAATTCCCGGCTGTCTGAGCGTCCGTAGTTTGACCAAAAATCCAGAGTTTCGGGTTTTAAGATCAGCGTCTCTCCCCCTCGGAACTCTTTTCTGTCCGGAGTTAGAGAGTAAACAAAAGCCCACGGCCCATGCGGAACATCGGAATGCAGCTTCTGATAACACCCGTCCACGTAGTAACTGAGCCACGGCGGGGAAATATCATGACAACCTAAGTTTTCCCTGCCCCACTGCACCAAATACGAATGAAAGTCCTGGTACAACTTCGATGAAAAATAATGATAGGCCGGAGTTCTTATCAAATGATACTGGTCTTCATCATACCAAAAATCCCATACGAATCTTTTCGGATGCGTGGCTTTGGCATCAACAAAATTCTCTTCGAATTCCTGCCTTAGATTTTTGAACTTTGGATAAAACTTTTTATGAACAAAAAAATTCTGCATTTGATCAGTTTACTTTTTTCACTGTTTGCAAAATCCGGCCGAAGATACTTTGGCCCTTTTGATCAAGCATTTGAATTTCTACCGTGTCACCGGCTTTCATAAACGGAGTTTTTATTTCACCGTTATTGATTTGTTCCAGCGTTCGTTTTTCTGCAAGACAGCTTGAACCGGCTTGTGGATTTTCATTTGCAACAGTTCCGCTGCCAATAATTGTTCCTGCAGGCAAATCCCTTGTTCTTGCAGCATGGGAAATCAACTGACCGAAGTGAAAATGCATTTCACTTCCGTTAGCATTGCCGAAGACCTCTCCGTTTAGCTTCACATTCAGTGGTAAACATAAACGGCCAGCTTTCCAGTCGCTGCCAAGTTCGTCGATCGTGACGGCAACCGGAGACAACGCGCTGTTGGGCTTACTTTGAAAAAAACCGAAACCCTGTGCCAGCTCTTCCGGAATGAGCCCGCGTAAGGAGACGTCGTTAATTAATAAAACCAGTCTAATGTGCTTCAACGCCATATCCGGAGATGTTCCCATCGGAACATGGTCTACCACCACGCCGACTTCAGCCTCAAAGTCAGTGCCATGCGCGGGATCTACTTGAGGAATATCATCAGTAGGAGCTAGAAATCGGCCACTTTCTGCCTGGTACATTAAAGGAACCGTTAGCAAAGTTTCCGGCAACGGCGCTTTTCTGGCCTGACGGACCAGCTTTATATGGTGAATGAAGGCAGAGCCATCGGCAAACAACCAAGTTCTTGGCAATGCTGCATGAAAAATTGATTCATCTTTAATGGCTTCTGCAGATACGGCTTTACCATTGCTTAAATCGGAATAAAGCTTTTGTAATAAGGGTTCAACCTTTGACCAATTTTCAACGGCTTCACGCAAAGAAGGGCAAATACCGGTTGCTCTTACGAACGACTTCAAATTGCCCGATACAACTGCCAGCTCTCCGTCTAAATTATTTTGAGATTTAAGTGAAGCCAGTTTCATATTAATCGATACTGATCATTAAGTTTACGCCGACCGCTCTCGAGTTATCTACACCTGTTGCAATTTCTCCACCGATTGTTTCGAAAAATACATTCGCACCAAAGTTAGGTAAAAACTTAAATTGAGCACCGAAGGTTAAAGGTACAACCATAGATTTAACACCTGCAAGCGAACCCGGTTTTAATTCGTCACCCAATTTGATTGCCAAACTAGGACCGACATAAACACCGGCATACTCTTCAAACTTCAGCATGAAAAACGCCGGAACTTCAAAGTAAGTTACTTTCCCTTTTACTTCCGATGCACCGAAGTCCGAGCTAAAAGGGCGCTCCACATAAAAAAGTCCTGACTTCAAACCGAATTTTTCTGAAATATTGTAAACGCCGGAAATGCCCAGTTGAAATCCTGTTACCTGGTTGTCGGAAGTACTGCCGGTAGCGGTCACAGAGTTTGATTTAAATCCGACTTCAGCGGCGACCATAGAATAATCAGGTGCAGTAGGGCTGCTGGCTGCAAAAGAAACGTTTGAAAATAATAATAATCCAAGAGCGAAAAGTGCTTTCATGGGCTCTCCTTTTTTGTGTCTAACACTAACAATTTTTTACCTCAAAAACCAGTAGACCCAATGCGGCATGGATGTGTCCAAAAGAATCTGTGTTATATTCACGACATGTCAGACCTAAAGCTTTATAACTTTTTTAGAAGTTCCACTTCCTACCGGGTGCGTATCGTGCTCGCGTTAAAAAATCTGAACTATTCATATGTACCTGTTAGCTTAAGCAATGGAGAGCAAAACCAGGAAAACTACCGCAAAGTGAATCCTTTAGGCGGAGTTCCGACGCTGGACCATAACGGACAATTCATTTCTCAGTCGCTGGCTATTACAGAGTATCTGGATGAAGTTTTTGAAACCGGCATCAAACTTTTTCCTACCGATCCCTTTCTAAAAGCAAAAGTCCGTCAAGTTTGTGAGATCATCAATGCAGACACTCATCCACTACAAAACCTGAAGGTACTGAACCTTTTAGAAAAAGACTTTAAGATTTCACCAGAGCAAAAACAACAGTGGATGCAGCGCTGGATCGGAGACGGCGTTACAGCGGTTGAAAAAGTTATTTCAAATTATGCAGGAGACTACTGTTTTGGTAATCAGGTAACGGCGGCGGATGCTTTTTTAATTCCGCAGGTTTTTTCTGCCACTAGATTCAATATCGATATTTCTTCATGTAAAACGGTTTTGAGAGTGAATGAAAATGCACTGAAAAACCCGGCGTTTCAAGCTGCTCATCCGTATCGTCAAATAGACACACCGGCTGATCTAAAAATTGTATAATTATTTAACGTCCAGCGAAGAATGCATTTCTGCAAACTTGTTGTAGTACGGCACTAGAGCATTGACTGTTTTCATATCGCCGTGTTCTCTCGCGAACTGAATCAAATTAATAAACTCCTTAATTGAATCCGGTGAAATGAACGGCGTATTTAGAATTCTCGCGGTCAGTTTATCAATTTCAGCCTGATTTTTATCCCGGTAATAATAATCGTACATTTGCTGGTACGGTAAAAAATAATCGGGCTTTAACTTGATGGCATCGTTCATGCGGTTTATAAAAGCAACCCACCGACC
Organism: Pseudobdellovibrio sp.; assembly: GCA_025449725.1. GTDB lineage: Bacteria > Bdellovibrionota > Bdellovibrionia > Bdellovibrionales > Bdellovibrionaceae > Pseudobdellovibrio. The sequence continues at coordinate 7,740 of JANWIU010000002.1, read as the reverse complement.
TGACACCCAGTACAACAAACCTAAATTGTAAGGAAACACCGGATTCGCAGGAGAATATTTGGCTCCTTCAATGTAAGCGGCTTCAGCGCGGTCTATTGTTTTTTCTATACCGGCTTCATACAAGTCTGAAAACAGCCGCGCCCTGTAAAACCACGACTCTGGATTCTTAGGATCACAATTTACACCTAACATCGTATAACCATCCAGCTCCGCCAACCCGCTTGACATACTCATCGTAGGATTGGCTCTGGCGTGATACTTAATCAAAGAAGTAACAAGGCTGGATTTCCGTAAGTAGAACCGGCAGTCGGTGTCTTTAATGGCAATCGCCCGGTCAATGTACTCAATGGCCTTTCCCATATCTTTTTGGCCCTCTAGCGCACGTCTTGAGAGAGAAAAGTAACGGTCCGCATTCCAGTATTGAAAGATCTCATGCGCAAACATGATAAACATTAATGAAATCAATCCGATGTTCAATAAACTTAAAATTCGCGGAACCCGCGGTTTAACTTCTTTAAACTGCCCGGTCGAAATTACATAAAGTACCGGCAACAAAAACGAATACACCTGCGTCAGCACAAAATTAAATGCCGTTAAGTTCGCAAAAAATAAAAACGCATAGCCTGATAAAAATCCGAACTTAATCAGATCGTCTTCTTCGCTCTGCCTCTTGAAAATTAATTTAAAACAAGAGTACCCGACAAACCCCGCAAAAATTAAATGAGCTAATAAACCAAAAATTCCGACTGTCGCTAAAAAGTGGAGAAGATGATTATGCGCCTTATGCCAGTACAGACCCCAATTTTGGTTTGTATTAAAATCCGGTGTATTGACTTGTTTCAGCTCCAGGGCAAAGTGTTCCGGCCCGGTACCTAAATAAGGATACTTCTGCCAAATTCTTATGGCATCATTCCAAACTTGAAATCTTTCTTTCAATCCGGTCGACACAACTTGCGGCTTAAATTTTTGCGTCAGGGCATTGCTGTTGCTTTCGCCGTAATAGATAGCCTGAGTCAGCAAAATGGCAGCGATTAACAATCCCGCTTTTTTAAAATCGGGTTTCGCGCGGTTCTTAACAACAAAAAGCAATACGATCATGAACGCAAACCCAAGTGAAACCAGCGTCGGCATTCTTGAACCTGAATACATAATTGCGAGGACGATCAAAAAGCAAACAGCCAATAGCAAATACCGAAGACCCTTATCTTTAACGGTAAGATAAGAGGTAATACTTAAAGGTAAAAGAGTTCCCAGAATAGAAGCAAAACCAACTGCCTGCCCGATCGTTCCGTATGCATTCAAGTGCATCAGACGGTAGCCCCACCAATCAACCGGATCGCCGCCGAAGTGCTGAACAATTCCGTAAGAGGCCAATAAAAATGAAGCCGTAATCAGTACAAATCTAAATTTTTTCAGGTCATTTAAATCAGTGACCACTTGAGTAACCAAAAAACAAAGCAAAAACGATATCATCGTTAATACTAAACCGTCTGACGGAATGTTGACGTTACCCCAAAAGGAATCGAACCGGTTATTTGAAAACCAAAAAGAAAGTGCCGTCATTAGTAAAACCGGCGACAAAAACGTTAATCCTTTGTTCCAGCGAAACGAAACTTCTTCATCTTTTACTTTGGATACCAGAAGCAATACACCGGCCAGCAAGGTGCCGATACAAATAGTGACAAGCTTGATCAATTCGAAAGGAGACTGTTCGTTATAACCACAGACCAAAAAAGGCGATATCAGCAATGTGAGGAGTATAATGTATTTCGCGTACTGAAAAACTATCTTCACGCTTTACACTCTTTCAAATAAAAAGCTCCATTTATCGACCACAGGAATAAAAACAAAAACTAACATACTAATGTTAGTCCACATAAAAAAGGAAAACCATTTTTTTTCACCGTTGGACCTGTACATGGCGAAGAATTCTTTAAGTAACATGAATGCAAATGGAAACACTAAGGCCGCATAAAGCCAGCTGGTATGAAGAAAAAACGGTGATGCCAGAGCAACTCCGCAGTAAGTAAAAGTATAAAGTCCGATATGATACAAAGTTCGCTCAGTACCGAGGGATACCGGCAGTGTCGGTATTTCACCCAGACGGTAGTCTTCTACGTACTTTAGCGCCAGGGTCCAAAAGTGCGGCATCTGCCATAAGAACATAATCAGGAACAAATACACCGACTCAGAATTAAATATGTCACTGTTATTTGCCGCATACCCGATCGTGATCGGCAGCGCCCCCGGAATGGCCCCCGGAACAGCGGCAAACACCCACTTAGGCTTCCAGTACATTGTGTAAAGGACGTTATATAGAACCACAGAAACAACTGCCGTGAAACCTGCAGTCGGTGAAAGTTCGTAAAGCATATTGATGCCGAGAAAGATAAACGTAATTGCTAGAATCAACCCGGCTGCTGGTTTGATTCGACCGCTGGCGATCGGCCTTTTGGCAGTACGGGGCATTTTCTGATCAAGTTTATATTCTTGAACTTGATTCAAAGCCAAACTGCCTGAACTTAAAAAATACAGGCCACCGAGAAACCAAAGAAAATGTTTTAAATCAAAAGACTTTTCTACTTCGAAGCCGGTAGCATAACCTGCAACACCGGCTAACAGAACAAATATGACGATTCCGAACTTAGTAAGGGCTGTGTAGGTCTTAAACACAAACTACAGCACGGTCCCCTGTGCTACACGCGTGAAAATATCGATCACGCAGAATGCAAACAGCACTGCTAAGCCGAAAAATCCCAGCGCAAAGATCACGCGGTTAGAAGGTTCATCGTATTTCAAATGCATGAACCAAGCCATTACCAGAAACGCTTTAATAGCTGCAATGCCGAAAGCGATAAACGGTGCCAACGGCAGATAATGTGCTTTAAAAACGTGAGCGATAATCGTTAGGAACGTCAGCGCGAAAAGCGCCGCACCTACATTTAAATAAGTTCTTAAAGGCGTTACATGCGGTTCTGCATGAGCGCCATGGTCGTTATGATGACTTTGATTGTTTGCCATACTTGCCGCCTATCCTACTAAGTAAAGAAGTGGAAATAAGAAAATCCAGATCAAATCCACGATGTGCCAGAAAATTCCAACACCTTCGATCGGAGTGTAGTATTTTGGATTGAATTCACCTTTAATGTTACGGATCATCACCCATGTGATTAAACCCATTCCGATTAAAACGTGGATACCGTGCAGTCCCGACATACAGTAATAGAAGCCGAAGTACATACCCAGATTCGCGTGCTGCATTGGGTGACCGTGTTCTGCCATCATTTCAGGGTTAATTAAACGACCCGGAAAAATTCCCATGTGAAATTTGTGGGTGTATTCGAAGTATTTAATCACCATGAAAATTGCACCGCAAAGTACAGTAATCGCAAGGGCCCAAGTGGCACGTTTAGGCTGACCTACCTGGTTGTAGTAAATACCTAAAGCCATCGTGAATGATGAAAAGATCAGAACAAGTGTATTCACGAAACCCATTTTCCAATCCAGATAAGAAGCGCCTTCAGCAAACATTTCAGGATAAAGGCTATGAAAAATGATGTAACCAACGAACAGGCCCCCGAACATCAAAATCTCAGTTACCATGAAAAGCCAGATACCTTCTTTATTTGAAGAATACTGGTGGTTCACATCACGAAAGTGCGATGCAACCTCAACACCGTTGATCAGTCTACTTGTACTCATATGGCCCCGCAGTCACGATTGGATCGTGATCAAAGTTATGCATGGTAGGCGGTGATTCCGTCTGCCATTCAAGAGTTTTTGAACCCCATGGATTCGGCGGAGCTTTCGCACCACTTGTTAAACCACGGATAATTGTATAAAGCCCGAATAAGAAACCGATTCCGATTAACCATGAACCCACAGTTGAAATTTTATTTAACTGTTCATACTCAGGAATGTAATCGAAATAACGTCGAGGCATACCTTTCGCTCCCAAAATAAATTGCGGGAAGAAAGTTACGTTGAAGCCGATGAAAATGAACACCCATGAAAGCTGCGCCGTCAGTTCGTTATACATTTTACCGAACATTTTCGGGAACCAGTGATAGAACCCGCCCATGATCGCCATCAAGGTTCCACCCACCATTACGTAGTGGAAGTGAGCCACTACGAAGTAAGTGTCATGGAAGTGAACGTCGACTGCAGTTACAGCCAGGATAATCCCGGTAACACCGCCGATTGCGAACAAGAACATAAAGCCCAAAGCATAAAGCATCGGTGCCGAGAACGTGATTGAACCTTTGTAAAGTGTCGCCAGCCAGTTAAACATTTTAATAGCTGTAGGAACACCTACCAACATCGTAATGAATGAGAACAATACACCTGCAAGTTCCGACTGACCGGATACGAACATGTGGTGACCCCAAACGAAGAATGAAACAGCTGCGATACCGATGGATGACAATGCAATCGCGGTGTAACCGAAAATCGTTTTTTTAGAGTAAGTCGTGATCAGCTCAGAGATTACACCCATCGCAGGCAAGATCATGATGTAAACTGCAGGATGCGAGTAGAACCAGAAAAAGTGTTGGAACAGTACCGGGTCACCGCCCAGTTTCGGATCGAAGATACCGACGCCGAAAACTCGCTCCATCATTAATAATAATAGTGTAATACCCAAAACTGGAGTCGCTAAAACCTGAAGTACAGCTGTTGAGTAGATCGCCCAAGTAAATAATGGCATACGGAACATCGTCATACCAGGGGCTCTCAAACGGTGAACCGTTACGATGAAGTTCAAACCTGTAAGAATCGAACTCATACCCATGATGAAGGCCGCTACAACCATCATAACAACTGATGATCCTGTGCGAATTGAATACGGTGTATAGAATGTCCAACCGGTATCAATTTTCGAAGCAAAGAAAGTTGCAACTGCTAAAGATGCGCCAAGCATGAAAACATACCAGCTCATCAAATTCAGTCTTGGGAAGGCCACGTCTTTAGCGCCGATTTGCAGCGGTAAAAAGAAGTTTCCTAAGATCGCCGGTATCCCCGGGATAATCACCATGAAGACCATGATGGCACCGTGATACGTTAACACCTGGTTATACGCATCACCGTTTTTTAGAATCTGTCCTACGTTGGCCGATGTATTCGGCGCAAACAACTCAAGACGGAGCAACAGGGCCATGATTCCACCGACAAGGAAGAAAAACATAACCGCTACGAAATAAAGAATCGCAATACGCTTGTGGTCCAACGAAGTGAACCAAGATTTCAAACCTGGCTCTTCATAAATGTAGCTTTTTCCTGAAGAATGTCCCATATGTCACCTAATCCTTATTTTAAATCTTTAATATATTCAATCAATGCGGCTAATTCCGACTCTGAAAGCTGTCCTTGGAAAGACGGCATCGGAGACGGTTTTGGAAAACCGGTTACGTGCTTCGCTTGCGGGTCCAAGATAGATTCACGAATGTAGTTCTCATCAACTTTAACTGTGCCGCCTTCTTGAACCGACTCATCTTTTCCGAACAATTGGTAAAGAGACGGACCGACTTTAGCTGCCGGATTGTCAACGTTGTGGCAAGAAGCACAGGCGCGTGTCTGGAAGTATTTTCTTCCGCGCTCTGCAATTGGCAATGTGCCGATTTCAGATTCGCTTGTTAACCATTTATCAAAGTCTTCCTGAGAAACTACTTTCAAGCGAGTGATCATGCCTGAGTGAGTTGTTCCGCAGTACTCAGCACAGAAGACGTGGAATTCACCCAACTTAGTAGCATTGAACCACAAATTTGTATAACGGCCCGGAATCGCATCTTGTTTAATACGAAAGCTCGGTACGTAAAAAGAGTGAAGTACATCTTCTGAAGCCAGAACGATTTTAACATTTCGGTTTACAGGCACGACGATATCAACAGATTTCACACCGTTTTTGTATTCTGCAGTCCATGCCCATTGCTTACCGGTCACCTGAATTTCAAGTGCATCGGCAGGCATGCTGCGCATGTCATGAAAAATCACCCAGCCCCATGCGAATACAACCATGAAGATAATCAATGGTACTACTGACCATAAAACTTCAAGGCGAGTATCATGAGTAATGTAAGCAGTTTTGTCGTTAGCTGATTTACGTTTGTACTTCATTGCGAAGTAAATCATGCCGCCAATCAAAATCGCGCACGAAATAAAACTGACGACTACTAAAAATGCGTAGAGGTTATCTACAGATTTAGCAATCTCAGTGCCTTGTGCAGGCATGAACGTATCCGCCATCGCTTTATTCATCAACAACGTCCAAATGGCCATTATGTGCTCTCCCTTTTCGCTTGAATCATCGCCTTACCTAACCATAGCCCCAACGCTATGACAGTAAGAGCTCCTGCAAGTTTCATTATCTGAAATATTTGCAGTCCGTACTTTGACTGATGATTATCATATTTAAAGCAATACAACATAGCGGAGTCCACGAAGCTCCCCACCTTACCGTCAGCCGCTTCATTCAGCGCCAACTTTACATCCCGTGGTTCGAACATGATTCCATGAAGGTAACGTGCCACTTTTCCTTCAGGCGAAACCATGATGGCGGCCGAAGCGTGTGCCCACTGAGAATCTTTTTCGTTCCATTTAAAATTAAATCCGACTGTTTCAGTAATTTTTTTAACTGTAGCTTCATCAGCCGTAACAAAATGCCAGCCGTCTTCAGTTCCGGCACGGCCGTATTCTTTCATGTAATTTTGTTTTTTCTTAAGTGCCACTTCAGAGGTTTCTTTAGAATCAAAACTGAAAGCGATGACTTCAAATTTTTGACCAGGAGACCAATCCACATGTTTAAGTGCATCGATCAAACCGTTCAAATGAAAGTTACAAAGGCCAGGGCAGCTAAAATAAACCGGACTTAAAATAACCGGTTTGTGCGAAGAAAAGTAATGCGACAACGGAAATTTTTGCCCTTGTTCATCTGTCACTATCAGGCTGAGGTCAATAGTGCTTCCCAGTTTTTCTGTGATGCCGACGCCTTGAATTTCTTCGGGTACTTCAGCTGCAGGTTTTGCAGGAGCCTTACCTGTGTATTCGCCAGGATGAGAAGTGGCAGCGCTGGACAGTGAGGAATCCTCATGAGCCTGCGCACTCACAACCAAAAACGTTAATAAAAGGGAAAGAACTTTAGTTTTCAGCCTATTCCGCTTTCGCAGCGAATGCTGCCACATCTTCAGGTTTGTCGGTCGACTTCTTAGCTGCCAAAGTTTCGATAAAACTTAAGATAGCCCAGCGCTCGTAAGGCTTCAAAGACGCTTTGAAAGAAGCCATTTGAGTTCCCGGAATACCGTTTTGCACGACTTTGAAGTGATTGATAATTCCATCACCTTGCTTCCAAGGATCTTTTGTGAAGTTTCTTGCGTTCGGAATACCGCCGACCAAATCACCTTTTTCACCGTGGCACATAGCACAGTTGGCTTTGTATAATTTTTGCCCTGCTGTGATAACTTCAGGAGCTCCATTCCATGGGTCCTTAACTGATGCTAATTCAAACTTCGGAGCGCCAACCGGGGCCGCGTCCTGAACTTTTTCATCGAGAGTCACACCTTTATTGATGAACACGATATAAATAAAAAATACGAACACAAAAGCCATAGAGCCAAGAAAAGCAATGAGGCCTGACTGGTTGTGATGGTCATGATTTTCAGACATGAGTGTACTCCCCTAATAGTTCTGAAGGTCTAATAAAAATCAAATTTCTAAATGTAGCCTATAGGTATAACGCAAAGGAGGTCG
>JANWIU010000001.1 GCA_025449725.1 Pseudobdellovibrio sp. | reverse complement strand
GCGTGGTTTCTCGGAATGAATCACTATCGATTCGTTGAAATTCAATTGCAATGACAGGACCACTATAGGCTGCACTTTTTTTTGGATAACGTGCAATCATCTATGCGATAGAATTCCGACGTTCAAAGAAAGACTTGAAGGCAATGTTCTCTTAGGAGCTCTTGATATAATCGGAATTCTCGGACGCAATATTATCGTCGTCTTGGTAAGTAGTTCCGGATCACTAAATCCGGCTTTTTAAATTCGTTCAAACTATTTAATAAAACTTCTGCATTCTTTAGTTAATACAGTTGCGCGCAGAGTTGACTTTATTTAAAATTGACATCGCTACAATAAGTAACTAAATTCTTCGAATGCAATCGCCGAAGCAATTATTTTTAGAGAATTTTAAATCGAAAAGCCCAAAGAATTTCGGTGGTGCGTATTTAAAAAACTCTAATCCAAAAGAAAAGCGGCCGGTTTCCACCAAGAAGGCGATGCATTTGGTGCTTCGGTCTACTTTGGCAAAGGGACCACAAAGCTTACTGCGAAATAATAAAAAGGTTTCAGAAGTCATTTATAAGCAAGCAAAGGCCTGCGGGGTAAAGGTCTACCGTTTTGCGAATGCCGGTAATCATTTACATCTCATCATTTTACCCTCTTCGCGTGCGGCGTTTATAAAGTTTATTCGCTCTGTTAGCGGACTGATTGCGCGATTGATTTTGAAGGCTGAAAAGGGCGCGGCCAAAGCGGTACAGTTCTGGGATAAGCGGCCCTTCACTCGCATTCTTGAGTGGGGAAAAGATTTTAAGATTTCCAGTGATTATCTTTTACAGAATACTTTAGAAGCGTTCGGTTTTATTCCTTTTAAGCCACGTAAGAAGGCGCAGCGAATAAGTACTGCGTGAGCCTTTCCGACATGCAGTCGATCGCCATGCACTTGAATATTGAAAATTTTTTTAGTCTTTAAAACTTCAACGAAGCAGACAGGCCTTGCGCCAGATATTCTTCGCGCAACTTCATATAAATTTCGAAGTAGCGGTAAGAAGGCGGATCTGTCGGTTTTTGATGATGATCAGGCAACAGCTTCAGAGTTTTTGTTCTCAGAAGCAAAGCTTTGATATCAGGATTACTTTCTAATTTTGCGCGGCTGGCCCGAAAGATAATGTCGTAGAACTTTTCTTTTTCAGTGCCTTTGTAATCAATTTTTTGGCCTTTGTAGGTAACCCAGTCAATGTCCAGCTTCTTCATGTTTTCGCCGGCTTTATCGCCCGCCCGCTTCGCTTCGAAGCTGGTCATTTGCTGAACTTGTTCTCGCGTGAATGGCCAAACAAGGGTTTTGTCTTTCATGCGTTCGTCTTTGGGGCCTTCCGGAAACTTCATAGACTGCCACAAACCTTCAATGCTGGCGTAAGTGGTGCCGTCTAATGTGAAGGGTGCAGGTGTAAAGTTAGAAAGCTTTCCAAGCTCATTACGCTTAGACAGAATGACTTCGCCCTTTTCTCTGTCGGCTTCTTGTGGGCCGATTTCCCAACTGGCCAGTTGGTCTTTAGGAACTTCTTGCCACCAAACATCAGGATAACCATCGTTAAAAACTTTTTTGGCTGCACTAGAGCAGCCAAAAATTGATGATAATAATAATGATAGAGACAAAACAAACTTCATTTAGGAATTAGTAGCCTAAGCCTTTTAATGCGTTACGAACTTCTGTGTTAGTCAGGTAAGTTCCGTAGTTCATGCCTTCGCCCGGAGCTGTTAAACGGCCACCGTCGTGGATCGCAACTACTTTTAAAGTTGTTTCATCTAAGATCGTTGCGCCAGAGCTGCCTGGGTTTGTATCGCATTTGTGTTGCATAGCTTGTGGTGGCAATTCGGAGTCTGTTGCAGTTTCAACAACACAGTTTTGTGACCAGCGAAGCGGTAATTCTTCAGGATGAGAAAAGATAGTTAATTGATCGCCAACAGTTGCCTGGCGCTCTAATTCAACACCTACAGCAGCTTCCGGAGCCGGAGATACTTTCATGATAGCAAAGTCGTTACCGGTAGAATCACGTTGAGCAAACAAAAGCATTTCACAAGTAGAAGTCATTGTCGCTTCTTTACCTTCGCGAACGCCCCAAGCGATTGTTGTGTCGCTGCAAGGTACGTCTTTTTGAAGAACTTCGTCAGCCCAGAAGCAGTGACCTGCCGTTAACACAATTCCGTTACCGATGTGAGTCGCTGTGCAACCCATGCTGATAATGCCGAAAGCTTCAATGATGTTACGATATTTTTCAGGAACGTTGCTGCCAGTGGCATCAACCGCAACTAAATCATTAGTTCCAATGATTTTTTCGATTTGCGCGTGTCCCGCGAATACATTCAAGCTTGCGATCGTTAACAGTGTGGTCACTAATAATTTCATTGTGTCTCCCCCAAAACGGAACGAGAAGTAACCCAGTTTGGAACCACTGTCTATACTTAAAATAAAGGTTTGAATTATTTTTTTTGGCGAAAACGTAAGCAGATCAACTATCTAGCAGCTTCACTGTCAAAAGTGTGGTCAGTTCAATTGAGGTGGATTTGAGGCTCTTATTTTTGAGTACAGGTAGGATAAGTTTTCTTTTTGAGACCTATAAGGAATATTTCTTTAGAAATTTTTCTCGTTGAATCGGGCTTCATAGCCTCGAATTTTTCGAAGTCTTCTTTGATCAGATTTCGCAATTGTGAAAAATCATCGGAGTGAAAAAGCTTACAAACAAAGTGCCCGTCTTTTTTCAAAAACTGCTTGGATATATTAAGAGCCAACTCACACAAATCATAAGAGCGCGCCTGATCAGTCGAACGAATCCCTGTGGTATTCGGCGCCATATCTGAAATGACGACATCAAAAGGAGGAACAAAACCGTTTTCTTTAAAAATATTTTCAAGATTGAGATCGCGCAAGTCCGCTTGAATAAAAACCGCATTTGAAAGCTTAGCGGTAACCGGTTTAAGATCCACTCCTAATATGCGGCCATCAGGACCGATTTTTTTAGAGCAGTACTGTGACCACGAACCGGGCGACGCCCCTAAATCCAAAATTTTTTGTTTGGACCTTATGATTTTGAACTTCTGATCAATTTCTTCAAGCTTAAAAACGGATCTTGCCGCGAAGTTATTATCTTTGGCTTTTTTAAAATAATGGTCTCGCGGGTTATAAGTCATATATTCACAGATAAATACCAAATATCTTGTTTTAAGTCACAGATTGTTTTACTTCTGAGATATGGAAATGGCCTGGGCATTAATGATTTTTTTCATCTTTATTACGGTTGTCTTCGTCATTATTGCGCTCATGTTCCCTGAATGGGTCGGAATCACCGGCAAAAAAGCCCTGGAGATTCAAAAACACCAAAGCGGTGACGAGCCGTCAAACGCAGAAGCGAATTCTAATGAGCTTACTGGTGAGCCTACTAATGAGCTGGCTTCGTCCGCACCTTCAGCAGAAAAAAAGCGCCCGTAATAATCAGTATCAGTAAGCTTAAAATGGATTTACGGGAATCATTGGTAAACCCGGCGGAAAACGCAACAAGCAGCGGCCCCAATACCGAAGCGAATCTCCCTAACATATTAAAGAAACCGAAATACTCCCCGCTTTTGTTCGGCGGAATTAAATGTGCAAACAAAGCACGTGATAAAGCCTGTACTCCGCCCTGGCTGAGGCCGATGACCGTCGCTAACGCATAAAAATGCCAAGCTTCTGAGATCTGCGAGGCTCCCACGATACAACCGACATAAATGGCCAACCCAATCAGAATCATCAGCCGCGAGCTGAATTTTCGGGCCATCATTCCGAATACAAATGCAGACGGAAACCCGACAAATTGAGTGATCAAAAGAGCTTTTAAAAGATCTGCACTTTCAAGCCCAAGCGAAAGACCAAAATCGACGGCCATGGACATGACCGTAAAGACGCCATCAATATAAAACCAGTAGGCTACGATGAAGTAGAATAAATTTTTATTTTGAAAAATTTCTTTAAAAATATGAATCAGCTCTTTTACCGTTTCAGCAGTGAGTTCAACGATTTTTTTGTTGCTGACTTCCGATTCGGGCTCCGGAACGTTTTTCATTAAAGGAATTGTAAAAATAAACCACCATACGGCAACCGTTAAAAATGATAACCGCACGGCTGTAGCGGCATCAGGAATACCGAATAGATCAGGTTTGAGTGTCATGAGAACATTGATAGAAAAGAGAACTCCCCCACCGAGATACCCAAGTGAATAGCCCAAAGATGAAACGAATTCGTATTGATCTTCACGGCAAACCGAAACCAACAGTGAGTCATAGAAAACACTGCTGGAAGAAACCATATATAATCCGCATCCATATAAAATAGCCGCCGAAAGCCAGTCACCCTGCGGAACAAAGAATAACCCAATGGTGCAGATCACGCCGATGACCATTGTGTAAAAAAGCAGCTTTTTCTTCATTCTTTTTTTGTCTGCCACCACGCCCAGTGTGGGAGACATAACCGCCAATACGAAGCCTGAAATAGCGGCGCAAACACCTAATCTTTCTGTACTTATGGTCGCGGGAACACCGGCATTCCAATACTGTTTAAAAAACACCGGAAAAAATCCTGCTAATACCGTCGTGTAAAAAACGCTATTGGCCCAGTCGTAAATCGCCCATGAAAATATTTTTTTGTTCATACAATTATTTTGCATTTCCAGAACCTAAATGGCAAAACATTCCGCATGGTCAACCAACAATTTGCGACAGCGGTTCATATTCTTACTGCTTTAGCCTGCAATAAAAAAGAATTAATGAGTTCTGATAATCTTGCAGTCAGCGTGAACACGAATCCCGTGGTTATTCGCCGGTTGCTTTCGATGCTGACAAAAAACAAATTGGTGATCACAACGCGCGGAAAGTCCGGCGGAGTTAAATTGGCAAAAGAACCGAATCAAATTAATTTGAAAGACGTGTACTTGGCGGTGGCTCCTTCTGAAGTGATTGCTCCACGTAATAAATCCCCTCATAAAGAATGCGCCGTCAGTTGCGCCATGTTTTCTATAATGACAGGGATTGCGGAAGGCACGCAGAAGGCAACGTTAAAGTACCTGGAGTCTCACCGCCTTTCTGACTTGTCGAAAAAAATCGTTAAATCGCAAGATGTCTGAGAATCTTGATCCATTACTTGAAGTTCTTCCCGATCCGCAGATTCTGTTTCAGGATGAATCTATTCTCATACTTTTTAAACCGTCCGGCTGGTTTGTTCACCCGCCTGAAAACCCAAGATTTCGCCGGGGTTTAAAAAGAAGAACCTGCGTTCAATGGCTCAGTGACGTTCACGGCATCAAAGGGTTCCCGGCGCACAGATTGGACTGCGCGACGGAAGGAATTTTGGTATTCGGTTTGAACAAACCCGCTACCGCTCATTTGAATAATCAATTTAAAAACCGCGAAACAGAAAAAACCTATTTCGCTGTTATTCGCGGGTG